>CAYNZG010000206.1:0-3342 GCA_964401525.1 uncultured Ruminiclostridium sp. | reverse complement strand
GGCTCAGGCTGCGCTGACCGACCAATTCGCCCGCATCGACGAGATCGCGGCCTTCAACACAGAAAAAGTCCTCTCCGCCTTCCAGAAGCATCGGGTGGCGGACACCTATTTCCAGTCCACCACCGGCTACGGCTACGATGACCTGGGCCGGGAAAAGTTAGGAGACATCTACGCCGACATCTTCGGCACGGAGGATGCCATGGTGCGCATCAACTTCGTCAACGGCACCCATGCCATCGCCTCCGCCCTCTATGGGGTCCTGCGCCCCGGCGATGTACTGGTCTCCGCCATCGGCGCGCCCTACGACACCCTCCTGGGTGTCATCGGGGTCACCGGGGACGGCAACGGCTCCCTGCGGGAGTTCGGCGTGCAGTACCGCCAGGTGGACCTGACCCCGGAGGATGCCCCCGACCTGCCCGGCATCGTCCAGGCCGTCCAAGAGCCCCATGTGAAGGCGGTCCTCATCCAGCGGTCCCGGGGCTATGCCACCCGCGCCTCTCTGTCCGTGGACAAGATCGCTGAGATCATCCGGGCCATCCGCGGGGTGAACCCCACGGTCAATATTCTGGTGGACAACTGCTACGGTGAGTTCGTGGAGACCATCGAGCCCTCCCAGGTGGGGGCCGACCTCATCATGGGCTCCCTCATCAAGAACCCCGGCGGCGGCCTGGCCCCCATGGGCGGCTATGTGGCCGGCCGGAAGGACCTGGTGGAGAGCACCGCCATGCGCATGACCGTCCCCGGCATCGGCCGGGAGTGCGGCGCTTCCCTGGGAAATAACCGCGCCCTGTACCAGGGCCTCTTCATGGCCCCCCACGTGGTGGCGCAGGCCACCAAGACGGCGGTCTTCGCTGCCAAAGTCATGGAGCTGCTGGGCTACCGCACCGACCCGCTCTCCAGCGACATCCGCCACGACATCATCCAGATGATCCACCTGGAAAAGCCGGAGGCCGTGGAGAAGTTCTGCAAGGGCATCCAGGCGGGCGCGCCCGTGGACTCCTTCGTGACCCCCGTGCCCTGGGCCATGCCCGGCTATGACTGCCCGGTCATCATGGCCGCCGGGGCCTTCATCCAGGGTGCCTCCATCGAGCTGTCTGCCGACGCGCCCATGCGCCCGCCCTACACCGTGTATATGCAGGGCGGCCTGACCTATGAGTCCGGCAAGCTGGGCATTCTGCTGGCTGCCGACGAGCTGCTGCGGGCAGAATGAAAACAGAGGAGCGTGAGAGTATGGAACCATCCCAGCGTGCGGAGGAGCTCCGCACCCAACTGAACCACTACAGCGACCTCTACTATAACGAGGATTCCCCCAGCATTTCCGATGGCGAATACGACGCGCTCATGCAGGAGCTGAAGGCCCTGGAGCAGGCCCACCCGGAGCTGATCGTCCCGGACTCTCCCACCCAGAAGGTGGGCGGCGTGGCCAAGCGCACCGCTGGGGTCCTGGTGGCCCACCGGGTCCCCATGTTGTCCATGCAGGACCTGTTCAGCAGGGAAGAGGTGGACCACTTCGTGGACGACTGCCGGGAGAAGCTGGGGGAGGAGATCACCTTCCTGGTGGAGACCAAGATCGACGGCCTCTCCATGTCCCTGCGCTATGAGAAGGGGAAGCTGGTCACCGCCCTGACCCGGGGCGACGGCCGGACCTTCGGCGAGGATGTGACCGCCAACGCCAAGGTCATCGGGGACGTGGCCACCAAGCTCAAGCACCCCCCGGAGTATCTTGAAGTCCGCGGCGAGGTCTACATGACCAACGCGGCCTTCGACGCGGTGAACGAGAAGCAGGAGCTGCTGGGCAAGAAGACCTTTGCCAACCCCAGAAACTGCGCTGCCGGGACCCTGCGCCAGCTGGATGCCTCCGTCACCAAGGAGCGGAAGCTGTCCTTCTTCGGGTTCAACGTCCAGGATATCCAGGGCCAGGACCTGCGCACCCACGCGGAGGCCTACGACTATCTGAAGCGCTGCGGCATCACCGTCATGGAGCACTACTTCGTCTGCAACGACAAGGAGTCCATCTGGCAGGCCATCGAGGCCATCGGTGAGATGCGAGGCAGCTTAGCCTACGACATCGACGGCGCGGTGGTGAAGGTCAATGACCTGACCCTCCGCAGCCAGCTCAAGGACACCGCCAAGAACGCCGGGTATCAGGTGGCTTACAAATACCCGCCGGAGCGCAAGGAGACCAAGCTCCTGCACATCGAGCTTTCCGTGGGCCGCACCGGCAAGATCACCCCCACCGCCGTCTTCGAGCCGGTGCGCCTGTGCGGGACCACGGTCTCCCGGTGCACCCTCCACAACCAGGACTATATCAATAGCCTGAATATCTGCCTGGGGTCCACGCTGCTAATCGAGAAATCCGGCGAGGTCATCCCCAAGTGCGTGGGGGAGGTGGCGGACAAGCGGCCGGAGGGCGCGGAGCCCTTCCAGATCCCCATGGTCTGCCCCGTCTGCGGGGAGCCTGCCGTCCGGGAGGACACCGCCGACATCAAGTGCGTGAACCTGAACTGCCCCGCCCAGTTAGAGCGGCTCATCGAGCACTTTGTGGCCCGGGGCGCCATGGACATCAAGGGGTTCGGCGTGGTCTATGTCCACGACCTCATCCAGGCAGGCTATTTGCAGGATGTGGCGGACATTTTCACCCTCCATCAGCACCGGGATGCCCTCATCGAGGCGGGCATCATCGGCAAGGAGAAGAACACCGATAAGCTCCTGGGCATCATCGAAAAGGCCAAGGCCAACTCGCCCGACCGGCTGCTGACCGGCCTGGGCATCTCCAACGTGGGCAAGTCCGCCGCCCAGGCCCTCATGAACCATTTCGGCAGCTTTGAGGCCCTCATGGCGGCCTCGGAGGAGGACATGGTGGCCATCCCGGATATCGGCCCCATCTCCGCCCACTGCGTGTTCGACTACTTCCAGCGGCCCCACAGCCAGGCGCTGGTGGCCAAGCTCAAGGCCGCCGGGGTGAACATGGAGCAGGAGATCGTAGCGCCTCCCGCTGATGACCTGCCCCTGTCCGGCCAGACGGTGGTCATCACCGGCACCCTGCCGGACATGAGCCGGGAGGAGGCCGCCCAGCTCATTCAGGCCAACGGCGGCAAGGTCACAGGCAGCGTTTCGAAAAAGACCAGCTTGCTCCTGGCGGGTGAGGCCGCCGGGAGCAAGCTCACCAAGGCCCAGACACTGGGTATCCCGGTGCTCAGCCTGGAGGAGCTGCAGGCCAAGCTGGCGGAAGCAGAATAAACGGAAAAACAGCGATCCTCTTCTTGAGGATCGCTGTTTTTTTGTTGCCGCTTACTTCATGCAGCGATAAATGAAGGTGACGATCTGAGCGCGGGTGCACTC
>CAYNZG010000205.1:0-3376 GCA_964401525.1 uncultured Ruminiclostridium sp. | reverse complement strand
GCTGTCGTCGCCGGTGGTCCGGGCCTGCGCCTGGATACGCTTGATCTCACGGACGGCCCAGTCCAGGGCGGAGGCCATCTTCTGGTGCATCTCCATGGGATCCTCGCCCTCGATAAAGCGGGGCTCCCAGCCGCAGCCGTGGAAGAAGTTCTCCAGCTCGGCGTGGGACATACGGGCCATGATGGTGGGGTTATGGATCTTGAACCCGTTCAGGTGGAGGATGGGCAGGACTGCTCCGTCCCCGATGGGGTTCAGGAATTTGTTGGAGTGCCAGGCGGTGGCCAGGGGGCCGGTCTCGGCCTCGCCGTCGCCCACCACGCAGGCGGCGATCAGGTCGGGGTTGTCGAAGACGGCACCGAAGGCGTGGGCCAGGGAGTAGCCCAGCTCGCCGCCCTCATGGATGGAGCCGGGGGTCTCGGGTGCCACATGGCTGGGGATGCCGCCGGGGAAGGAGAACTGCTTGCACAGCCGCTGCAGGCCCTCCATGTCCTGGCTGATGTTGGGGTAGATCTCGCTGTAGGTCCCCTCCATGTAGGTCTGAGCCACCATGGCGTTGCCGCCGTGGCCGGGGCCGGACAGATAGATCATGTCCAGGTCATACTTGGTGATGACCCGGTTCAGGTGGGTATAGATGAAGTTCTGGCCGGGACAGGTGCCCCAGTGGCCGACGATTTTCTTTTTGATGTGTTCCTGCTGGAGGGGCTCCTTCAGCAGGGGGTTGTCCAGCAGGTAGAGCTGGGCGGCGGTGAGATAGTTGGAGGCGCGCCAATAGGCGTCGATCTGTTCCAACTGGGCGGGGGTCAGCGCGGCTTTCCGGCTCATGCGGGCTGCCGTCTTGGCGATGGGTTTGGGGATGCCTTTGGTTCTTCTCGGCATTTGAAAAACCTCCTTTTCCAGCCGTAGTGTTTATTCCAAGGCCCATCCCGGATGGGACAGGCGGAGAGGCCAGTTCCTCACCTTTATTATATACAATTTTAGGAAAGAATCAACAACATTATGGAGTAAATTGGGAATTAAATTCGATTCTTATGAAAATATTCAAAGAAGCGGGAAGGGGAGGCCTTAAGAAAAGTTTAAGAAAAGATTTATTTGTTCTCTATTGTCATTTTTTCGGGAAGTCGATATGATACCGGTACAGAGTACTCAACGAATCAAAAAAGGAGGCGTGCTCCATGCAGCCAGACTATCCTGACTCTGCCATTTACCTCGTGCTGTCCCGGACCCAGACCCGGTTCGGCCGCTGCATCCGGCTGGTGGCCCGCCAGCAATACAACCATGTGTCCATCGCCCTGGACCCGGCCCTGACGCAGCTCTATGCCTACGCCCGGCCGCAGCAGTATGCCTTGCTCCAGGGCGGCCTGGTGCGGGAGACCCAGGACCGCTACACCGTGGGCGGCTGTCAGCCGGTGCCGGTGGCGGTCTACCGTCTGCCGGTCTCGGCGGAGGACCACCGCTGGGTGAAGGAGACCATCGAGACCATGTACCGGAACCCGGACTATCTCTATAACCTCTTTTCCGTGCTGACCTATCCGGTCCTGCGGGGCTTCTCAGTGGATCGGGCCTTCAGCTGCGTGGAGTTTGCCGCCTGGCTCCTCCATGCCCTGGGCTATGTGGAGGAGGGCCCCTTCTGCCGGTATGCCCCCGACGATCTGCGCCCGCTGCTGGCTCCCTATCTGGTCTATGAGGGGGACATCCGGGGCTGCCTGCCCTGGACCGGAGCGGACCGGGAGTACTTCGCGCCGCTGGACTGGCACACCCTCACCGGCGGGATCGCGGCCCTGGCGCGCATCACCAGGCGGTCGGTGTTCCAGCGGTTGTGCGGATAAGGATCAGAACGAGGTACAAAACAGCCCCCATCCCGTAGGATGGGGGCTTTGTGCGCTTACTGGGGGGTGGTGGACGAGGCCTTCTTTTCCTCCGCTGCTCTCCGCTTGGCGTTGGCCAGCATGAGCTTGATGCGGTTTTCCTGGTTGATCTTCGTTGCGCCGGGGTCGTAGTCCACGGCCACGATGTTGGAGTCCGGGAAGTCGTCCTTCAGGACGCGGATCATGCCCTTGCCCACGATGTGGTTGGGCAGGCAGCCGAAGGGCTGGGCACAGACGATGTTGGGGGTGCCGGTGTGGATGAGCTCCAGCATCTCGGCGGTGAGGAGCCAGCCCTCGCCCATCTTACAGCCGTCGTTCAGGTAGCCGCCGATGAGCTTGTGCAGGTCGGAGAAGGTGCCGGGGGCACGGAAGCCGGTCTGGCGCAGGGCATCGATCATGTCCTGCTGGCATTTTTCGATGTAGCCCATGAAGAACCGGCAGGCGGCCTGCTTGAGCTTGCTGCCGCCGAACATATCCACGTCGGAGACGCGGTTATAGATCTTGAAGGCCATGAAGTCGGTGAGGCCCGGGACCACAGGCTCGGCCCCTTCGTCCAGCAGGAACTGCTCTAACTGGTTGTTGCCCAGGGAGGAGAACTTGATGTAGATCTCGCCCACCACGCCCACGCGGACCTTGGGTTCCCCGGCCACGGGGATGGTCTTGAAGTCGGCGCAGATCTCCCGCATGATGGCTTTCATCTTCTTCCGGGACATGCCGTCGCCCTGGTCGAAGCGATTGAGCAGCTCGCTGGTCCAGAACTCCACCTTGGCGGTGGTGTCACCGGCGGTGACCTCGTAGGGGCGGGTCTGGTTGGCCACGTTCATGATGATGTCGCCGTACATCATGCCGTAGACCAGGCGGCGGATGAGGGGAACGGTGAGCCGGAAGCCGGGGTTCTTTTCCAGGCCGAAGGAGGCGGAGATCACGGGGATGTAGTCCAGCCCGGCCTTTTCCAGGGCCTTGCGGAGCATGTGGATGTAGTTGGATGCCCGGCAGCCGCCGCCGGTCTGGGTGATGAGCAGGGCCACCTTGTGGGGGTCATAGCCCCCGTTTTCGATGGCATCGATCATCTGGCCGATGACCAGCAGAGCGGGGTAGCAGGCATCGTTGTGGACGTACTTCAGGCCGTGGTCCACCACGGAGCGGCCCTCGTTTTTCAGGATGACCACGTTGTAGCCGCTGTGCTCCAGGAGCTTGGCGAAAAAGCCGAAGTGGACCGGGAGCATCTGGGGGATGAGGATGGTGTATTCCTTCCGCATTTCCTCGGTGAAGAGGAGACGGCCGTTGCTGTCGTATTCTAAGGTTGCCATAGGTCTCCTCCTTTACTTTGCGTCTTTGTCCCGGGCATCCAGGGCGGCCATGAGGCTGCGGATGCGGATCTTTACCGCGCCCAGGTTGGAAATATCGTCGATCTTCAGTTGGGTGTACAGGTCGCCGCCCTCCTCCAGGATGGAGCGAAGCTCATCGGTGGTGATGGCATCCACGCCGCAGCCGAAGGAGACCAGCTGGAT
>CAYNZG010000204.1:0-3393 GCA_964401525.1 uncultured Ruminiclostridium sp. | reverse complement strand
GGAGCTGGCAGATATGCAGGAGAAGAAAACGGAGTTGAAGGGAGAGATTAAGTCGCTCTCCGGCACTGTGGCGGCGCTGAAGGCCGCAGAACGGGTACGGGTGGACTTCGATACCATCCGGCCGGAAAAAACGCTTACAGGGGCTGTCAAGGGCGTTACCGTGGAGCAGATCCAGCAGCTCAAGGAGGTAGCCATGACCGGAGCCGCTGCGAAGCAGACGGTCGTGGCGTTGAATAAGAAAAACGCTTCGCTGGAAAAAGAAAAAGCCGAGATGAGAGAGAAGATTCCTTCCGTCCACGAGAAGATGGAGGCGGCAGCGCAGCGCAGTCGCCTTGAAAATCAAAACCGGCAGCTTTGGAGTGAGAATAAGGAATTGAAGGCGGAGCTGGAGGAAGAACGCAGCTTTTCAGACCGGCTGCTGGAGGGCATTGACCGTGTGCTGGATATGCTGGAGCGTCATCTGCCGAAGCAGCTGCTTCACCTCGTCGATAAGGCGAGGGAGCTGCTGCCGGAGCATCAGAATTACCGGCAGGAAAAACAGCACGAGAGAAGTCATTCTTGGGGCGATATGAGCCTGTAAAAATAGCCTGTCCGAAAGGCTTGCAACCGGCGCTCGGACAGGCTATAATAACAGATGAAAACAGGGAAAAAAGTATTGATAATATATGCCCCCCTAAGAGCCTCTGGCTCAAAAACAAAGAGAAATTTTTCTCGCAGGAAGGGAGAAAGTCGGAGGGAAAAAGGGGGTGTGCGGAGGGGTGTGGGAATGTGGTAAACCTGAAAGGTTTTCCATCATTTCCATGCCCCGGAGCGAGGGGGAAAAGGGGAGGTGACTTTCTCTTTAAGCCGCCTTTGGCGGCGCTCTTTGGCTCCCCTTTTCCCCCTTCCCGCCCGCAGGCGTTTCCCCGCCGCAGCGGATTTTCTTTTTTGCTTCTTTTTTCTTTTATGGACTGGAGGTGTTTTCATGCCTATGGATCAGCAGACTGCTTTGGAGCGGCAACAGGCACTTTATCGGGAGAAAAATGCCCATCTTCGTCAATATCTGGAGCCGGTGGAGCCGTATGAGTTTTACCGGGAGATTTTCCCGGAGGGATCGTTTGAACGCAAAGGGCATTTTGAGGATGCCAAGGGAAACGGTATCGCTCTGGTTGTACCTCCGAAGTCAAAAGTGGTGCAGGAGAACGGCGTTGCACTGGAGATCAAGGGCGATGGTAAAGCCAACCGTCATGTGATCACGGACGAGCTGAGGGAACTGGAGGACATTAAAGGCACGGAATTTACAATCATGTCCCCTATCTCATATTTTGGGCGGCAGCGCCGGGGGAAGAATGCCAGGTATCTCTATGCGATGGTCTTTGACCTTGATGGCGTAGGGATGCCTCAGCTCCGGGACACGCTGCATCAGATGAACAAGGACATTATTCCCAAGGCCACCTTCGTGGTAAACAGCGGAACCGGTCTGCACCTGTATTATGTGCTAACCGATCCGATTCCTATGTACCCGCAGAATCAGAAGATTTTAAAGGAGCTGAAATACTCCCTCACCCGGCAGATCTGGAACAGGTTTACTTCGTCTATCAAGGAGCCGCAGATGCAGGGCATTTTGCAGGGATTCCGTGTGGTCGGCACCAGTTCCAAGCTGGGAAAGGACTATCCTGTGGTGGCCTATCGGTATGGCGGTGCGGTGGAGCTGGAGAAGCTGCTGGAATACATCCCGGACAGCAATGGGGAACAGCAGCGCATACAGGCGCTCATGCGAAAGAGTCGTCTGTCGCTGGCCGAGGCCAAAGAGAAATACCCAGACTGGTATGAGCGCCGGGTGGTGAAGAAGGAGCGTCGGGGGCGCTGGACGGTGAAGCGGGATCTCTATGACTGGTGGCTGCACCGAATCTCCGATGAGATTCGTGTGGGGCATCGGTTCTATGGAATTATGACGCTGGCCATCTACGCTAAGAAGTGTGGCATAGACGAGGAGGAGCTGCGTCGTGATGCTTTCGCCTTACTTAAACCTTACGATGATATGAGCGAGGAGGACATCAACCGTTTTACGAAGGACGATATTGTGTGCGCGCTGGAGATGTTCAATGAGGACTATGTAACCTTTCCGAGAGATGATATTGCCAAGCTCTCCGGCATGACCATGCCGGTCAACAAGAGAAATTGGCGCAAGCAGGAGGAACACTTGCGCCGTGCGAGGGCGGTACAGAATATCGATTATCCGAATTATGAGTGGGCAGGACGCCCAACAGCAGAAAAAACAGTTTGTTTTTGGCGGCAGCAGCACCCGGAAGGGCGCAAGGCGGACTGCCATCGGGACACTGGCCTTGATCCTAAGACGATTCGAAAATGGTGGGACAGCAAGCCGTCTGCGGTGTGGCAGGAGGACGGACACATGGTGGCACGGGGGCGACCGTCACAGGCGTTGAGTGATCTGTTGGTGGATGCCTTGAAAAAGGGTGAGGATTAGGGGTGCTTTTCGTGCGTTTATTGCCGCAGGGCGGTGTTTTCATCGCTCCGAAGGTAACTATACCACCCCCTCTGAAACGAGACTAAAAAACGGCATAAAATCAAGAATTTTAACCTCTAAATGTCAACGGTTAGGAAAGGCCAGAAGTGCCAGCGATCAAGGAGGATATATTGACAACGCAAATAAAAACGAATACAATATAGATACTAAAGGAAGAAAGGAGCTGCAATTATGGCAAGCACGAATATCAATATCAGAATGGATAGCGACTTGAAAATGCAGTTTGAGGCTTTTTGCTCCGATATGGGAATGACGATGACAACGGCCTTCAATGTCTTTGCGAAGAAAGCGGTTCGGGAGTATCGGATTCCTTTTGAGATTGGCGGAGAAGTGCCTAATGCTGCGACGAGAAAAGCTATCGAAGATGCAGAGAAAGGGATTGGAATGAGCCGAGCTTTTTCCTCCGTAAAAGAATTGATGGAGGATCTGAATGCTGACGATTAAGTATCAGACGGCCTTTAAGAAGGACTACAAGCGGATTGTTCGGAGAGGCTATGATGTGCGGTTGCTGGAAGAAGTCATCACTATTTTGGCTGAACAGAAGCCGCTGCCAGAGATATACCGGGATCATAATTTGTCTGGAGATTATATCGGGTGCAGGGAATGCCATATAACTCCGGATTGGCTTTTGATCTATGAGATCAAGAATGACGAGCTTGTTCTCTGCTTGACCAGAACGGGAACGCACAGCGACTTGTTCTGAAAAATTGAGAGGGAGAGCGTGGTGATACGGTGGCAAAAACGATTCGGCAGATAGCCGACGAGATAGGTGTATCAAAGACAGCAGTAAGCAAGCAAATCGCAAACCTGGGTTTGCGATCAGGTTTGCGAAAAAACGGAAACCAGTTTGCGATTGATGAACACCA
>CAYNZG010000203.1:0-3395 GCA_964401525.1 uncultured Ruminiclostridium sp. | reverse complement strand
CCCGAGGCCATATTTCAGTTGTTCTCCTATCAGGTTTGTGTTATAATGGCTCCCATCTACCCTTGAGAATCGGAGGACATAACTATGGCAAACTTATCCCCCCGCATGGTCGCCTTGGGCACCGCCCGGTCTGAGATCCGGGAGGCCTTCGCCTTCGCCCAGGCCCGGGCCGCAGAGGTGGGTCCCGAGAACGTGGACGACTTCTCCATCGGCAACCCCAGCGTGCCCGCGCCCCCGTCGGTGGCGGAGACCATCCGCCGACTGGTGGACGAGACCGACCCGGTGCTCCTCCACGGCTACACCCCCGCCCAGGGCGCGCCCGACGCGCGGCAAGCTCTGGCCGAGGATCTGAACCGCCGCTTCGGCACCGACTATGACAAGGACTGCCTCTATCTCACCGTTGGCGCGGCGGCCTCCCTGTGCTGCTGCCTGTCCGCCATGGGCTGCCCCGGGGATGAGTTCATCGCCTTTGCCCCCTACTTCCCGGAGTACAAGGTCTTTGTGGAGAGCGCAGGGGGGACCCTCCTGACCGTCCCCGCCGATATCGAGGACTTCCAGATCGACTTTGAGGCCTTTACCAAGGCCCTCAGCCCCCGCACCAAGGCCGTCATCATCAACTCCCCCAACAACCCCACCGGGGTGGTCTACTCCCGGGCCACCGTGGAGAAGCTGGGGCGGTTGCTGGCGGAGAAGTCCAAAGAGTACGGCCACCCCATCTACCTCCTCTCCGACGAGCCCTACCGGGAGATCAGCTACGCCGAGGAGCCTCTGCCCTGGGTGCCGGACTACTACGCCAACACCCTGGTGTGCTACTCCTACAGCAAGTCCCTCTCCCTGCCCGGCCAGCGCATCGGCTATGTGCTCCTGCCCCGGACGGTGGAGGACTTCGACCTGGTCTATGCCGCCGTGGCCGGAGCCGGGCGGGCTCTGGGCTATGTCTGCGCCCCGGCCCTGTTCCAGATGGTGGCCGCCCGGTGCACGGGCCAGACGGCGGACCTCTCCGTCTACCGGGCCAACCGGGACCTCCTGCTGGATGCCCTGCGGGAGATGGGCTACACCTGCGCCCAGCCGGAGGGGGCCTTCTACCTCTTCCCCCGGACCCCGGAGCCGGATGCCGGGGCCTTCTGCCAGCGGGCCAGAAAGTACGACCTGGTCCTGGTCCCTGGCGACAGCTTCGGCTGCCCCGGCCATGTGCGCATCTCCTACTGCGTGCCCACGGAGCAGATCCGGCGGGCCCTGCCCAAGTTCCGCAAGCTGGCGGAGGAGTACGGGCTGTAACTGTATAGTAAAAATGCCAAGCGCCCCCGGACCTCAGGTCCGGGGGCGCTTTGGCCTATGCACACATATGGAGGATGAGAGAGGTATCTTGGTTCCGGCACAGTCGATGGCTTGCCCGCCCGCCGGGCGGACTGTTTTGACCGTGCAGCGTTTATCGGGTCAGCGGACGATGAGCTGACCGTCGGTGCAGTCTACGGTGAGGACAGAGCCGGGCAGGACCTCGTCGGCGATGAGCTTCCGGCTCACGAGGGTCTCCACCGTGTGCTGGAGGAACCGGCGCAGGGGCCGGGCACCGTACAGGGGATCGTAGCCGTTGTCGATGACGTAGGTCTTGGCGGCGGGGGTCAGCTCCACCTTGAGCTGCTTGTCTTCCAGCCGCTTGTTCAGGCCCTTCAGCATCAGGTCCACGATGGAGGTGATGTTCTCCTTGGTCAGCGGCTTGTAGCACACCACTTCGTCCAGCCGATTGAGGAACTCAGGGCGGAAGGACTGTTTCAGCAGCTGATCCACCTGGACCTTGGCCTCGTCGGAGATGTTGCCCTGGCTGTCGATGCCGTCCAGCAGGTACTGAGAGCCCAGGTTGGAGGTGAGGATGAGGATGGTGTTCTTGAAGTCCACGGTCCGGCCCTGGCTGTCGGTGATGCGGCCGTCGTCCAGGACCTGGAGGAGGATGTTGAACACATCGGGGTGGGCCTTCTCCACCTCGTCGAAGAGGACCACGGAGTAGGGCTTCCGGCGGACGGCCTCGGTGAGCTGGCCGCCCTCCTCATAGCCCACATAGCCGGGAGGGGCACCGATGAGGCGGGACACGGAGAACTTTTCCATATACTCGCTCATGTCGATGCGGACCAGGTTCTTCTCCGAGTCGAACAGGGACTCGGCTAGGGTCTTGGCCAGCTCCGTCTTGCCCACGCCGGTGGGGCCTAAGAACAGGAAGGAGCCGATGGGCTTGTCCGGGTCGGCGATGCCGGCGCGGCTGCGCAGGATGGCCTCGGACACCAGGCGCACGGCCTCGTCCTGGCCCACCACCCGCTGGTGGAGGGTGTCTTCCAGGTGGAGGAGCTTTTCCCGCTCCCCCTCCATGAGCCGGGCCACGGGGATGCCCGTCCAGCGTTCGATGATCCGGGCGATCTCCTCTTCTGTGACCTTGTCCCGCAGGAGGGACCGGGCCTTGCTGTCGGCGGCGATGCGCTCTTCCTCCTCCAGCGCCTTCTTCAGGCTGGGGATGCGGCCGTACTGCAACTCGGCAGCCTTGTTGAGGTCATATTCCCGCTGGGCCTTTTCCAGCTCGGCGTTGGCCTGCTCCAGGTCGGCCCGGAGCTGCTGGACCTTGCCGATGGCGCCCTTTTCGTTGTCCCACTGGGCCTTCTTGGCCTTGAACTCCTCCCGCATGTCGGAGAGCTCTTTCTGGATCTCCGCCAGGTGCTCCTGGCTGAGGGCATCGGTCTCTTTCTTCAGGGCGGCCTCCTCGATCTCGTGCTGGATGATCTTCCGCTGGATGACATCCAGCTCCGTGGGCATGGAGTCGATCTCCGTGCGGATGAGGGCGCAGGCCTCGTCTACCAGGTCGATGGCCTTGTCGGGGAGGAAGCGGTCGGTGATATAGCGGTCGGAGAGGGTGGCGGCGGCGATGATGGCCCCGTCCTGGATCTTCACGCCGTGGAAGACCTCGTACGCTCCTTCAGACCGCGGAGGATGGCGATGGTGTCTTCCACAGTGGGCTCGTTTACCATGACCGGCTGGAACCGCCGCTCCAGCGCGGCGTCCTTTTCGATATACTGGCGGTACTCATTCAAGGTGGTGGCCCCGATGCAGTGGAGCTCGCCCCGGGCCAGCATGGGCTTCAAGAGGTTGCCTGCGTCCATGGCGCCCTCGGTCTTGCCCGCGCCCACGATGGTGTGCAGCTCGTCGATGAAGAGGAGGATCTTGCCCTCGGACTTCTTCACCTCGTTCAGGACGGCCTTCAGCCGTTCCTCGAACTCGCCCCGATACTTGGCTCCGGCTACCAGCGCGCCCATGTCCAGGGCGAAGATGGTCTTGTCCCGCAGGGAGGCGGGCACGTCGCCCTTCACAATCCGCTGGGCCAGGCCCTCGGCGATGGCGGTCTTGCCCACACC
>CAYNZG010000202.1:0-3405 GCA_964401525.1 uncultured Ruminiclostridium sp. | reverse complement strand
CTCCACCGGCATCCAGGTGGGCTTTGCCACCGAGGAGCAGCGCGCCTCCCAGAAGGAAGTGCTGGACGCCGTCCACGCCAAGGGCGGCCGCCTGTTCCTCCAGATCATGCACGCCGGCATGAACATCTTCATGCCCGAGAAGCGCGTGGAGGGCGGCAAGATCTTCGCTCCCTCCGGCGGCATGAAGGGTGCCAACGAGATGGAGACCACCGAGCTGACCGCTGACGACATGAGCAAGATCAAGGCCGACTTCGTGGATGCCGCCAAGGCAGCCAAGGCCATGGGCCTCGACGGCGTGCAGCTCCACTGCGCCCACGGCTATCTGCTCAGCCAGTTCCTGGACCCCAACTCCAACCTGCGCACCGACGACTACGGCGGCTCCGCCGAGAACCGCTTCCGCTTCCCCGGTGAATGTCTCACCGCCATCCGTGAGGCTGTCGGTGCTGACTACCCCGTCCTGGTGAAGGTCAACACCAACTGCTCCGGCGAAGCCGACGCCGCTTACGCCGAGGACATCCTGTATTACTGCCAGCAGTTCGAGGCTCTGGGCGCAGATGCCATCGAGCTATCCGGCTACAACTGGCTGGGCCTGGGCAAGAAGAAGGTCCCCACCTTCTACCTGGACCGCGCCGCTCAGATCGTCAAGACCGTGAAGATCCCCACCATCCTGGTGGGCGGCATCCGCACCCTGGAGCAGGCCGACCAGGTCCTGGCCGCCGGGGTGGAGTTCGTCTCCGCTTCCCGTCCCTTCATCTGCCAGCCCGACTTCTACAACGTGCTGGAAAAGGGCGAGGACTCCAAGTGCGTGGGCTGCACCAAGTGCCTGGGCAACATCTGGGCCAAGGAAGGCCGCCGCTGCGTGATGCACGAGATCCCCGAGGGCTTCCCCAAGGAAAAGTAAAAACGCCCCTGAAAGGCAGAAAAGCCCCGCCGGAGAATTTCTTCTCCGGCGGGGCTTTGCAGTTTAGTCTGTCTCAGGTCAGCAGCCCGGTGAGCTTTTCCGCCACCACGGGGATGGCCTCGTCGATGGCCCGGCGCAGGAACCGGACCTGCTCCGCCTCCTGGGGGCTGACCCGGACCATGATGGGCTTTTCCCGGCGGCGGATATAATCGATGGTCACCTGCATATGCCGCAGGCCGGTGAGGTAGTGGTTGGCCTTGGCCTGGGGCAGCATTAGGTAGGCATAGGGGGCCACCCGATATTTCCCCTCGGTGAACAGCCGGGGCATCCGCTTGATGCCCTCCTCCCGGAGGATCTGAAAGTCCAGGGCCAGCTCCAGCCGCATATGGGAGGAGCCTTCCTTCATCCATTCCCAGATGTGTGGATGGACCACATCGTCCAGCATAAAATGGAGGTATCCCCCGGCGGCAAAGCTGCTCTCGCTGGGCTCCCCCTCCCGCATGGCCCGGGTGAGCCGGGGCAGGGCCTCGGCCTCCCACACCTTGTGGAACCGCCGGGCCTCCTTCTGGGTCCGGGGATCGAAGATCAGGGGATCCGGCCCCTGCAGACCCAGGTAGTAAGCGTCCATGTCCCGGGTGATCTTCCGCCGCGCCGGTTCCGGCATGGCCTCCAGGACCCCGATGCCAAAATAAATATGCGTGTTTCCGTTTGCCACAGAACTCATCTCCTGTCTGCGTTTCCCTTGCAAACGCGCGTCCTCGTGAGCAGTTCCTGTCCTTTAGATGATGAAGCCTCCATTGGGGGCCAGCACCTGACCGGTGAAGAAGCTGCCCGCCTCCGAGACCAGGAACCAGATGGTCTCGGCCACCTCCCGGGGGTGGCCCATGCGCTCCAGCGGGGTCTCCTCCGCCAGGGCATCCTTGGTCTCCTGGGTGAGCAGGCCGTTCATCTCCGTCTCGATGACCCCGGGGGCCACGCAGTTGACGGTGATGCCCGAGGGGCCCACCTCCTTGGCCAGGGCCTTGGTCAGGCCGATGACCCCCGCCTTGGCGGCGGAGTAGGCCACCTCGCAAGAGGCCCCCACCTGTCCCCACATGGAGGACAGGGTCACGATCCGCCCGGCCTTCCGCCGGATCATGTCCGGCAGGGCCGCCTGGCAGCAGTGGAAGACCCCGTCCAGGTTCACGCCCAGCATCTGCCGCCACTGGTCCTGGGTCACGTCGGTGAACAGCTCCTGCCGGGCCAGCCCGGCGTTGCACACCAGCACATCCACCCGGCCAAAGTCCCGGAGGAAGTCCGCGACCATTTGGTCCACCTGGACCCGGTCGGACACATCGGCCCGATAGAGGCCCACCGGGACCTCCAGGTCCCGCAGCTCCCGTGCCAGGGCCTCGGCCCGGTCCTGAGAGCGGCAGTAGTTGATCCCCACAGCATAACCCTTTTGGGCGAACAGGCGGGCGGTCTCCGCCCCGATGCCCCGGGAGGCCCCGGTGATCAGAACGGTCTTACGATCAGACATTGAACCGGAACAGGACCACATCGCCATCCTGCATCACATATTCCTTGCCCTCGGAGCGGACCAGGCCCTTCTCCTTGGCAGCGGTCATGGAGCCGCCGCAGGCATCCAGGTCGGCAAAGCCCACGACCTCGGCCCGGATGAAGCCCCGCTCGAAATCGGTGTGGATCTTACCGGCGGCCTTGGGGGCCTTGGTGCCCCGGGTGATGGTCCAGGCGCGGCACTCGTCCTCGCCGCAGGTCAGGTAGGAGATCAGGCCCAGCAGGGTGTAGCTGGCCTTGATGAGGCGGTCCAGACCGGACTCCTCCACCCCCAGGTCCTCCAGGAAGATCTCGCGGTCCTCGGGGTCCATGGCGGCGATGTCGGCCTCGATGTTGGCGCAGATGGGGACCACCTGGGCATCCTCGTTTTCGGCGGCCTTCAGCACGGCCTGATAGTAGGGGTTCTCGTCGTGGTTCTTGAAGCCGTCCTCGTCCATATTGGCGGCGAAGATGATCGGCTTCAGAGTCAGCAGGTCGGCAGTGGAGAGGATCTCCTTCTCCTCCTCGTCGCAGGGATAGCTGCGGGCGGACTTGCCGTCGCCCAGCCAGGCCAGCAGGTTCTTGAAGACCTCGGCAGAGCGCAGATACTTCTTGTCGCCCTTGGCGGCCTTGGTGTCCTTGTCGATGCGGCGCTCCACCATCTCCATGTCGGCCATGATCAGCTCGATGTCGATGATCTCGATGTCACGGGCGGGGTCGCAGGAACCCTCCACGTGGATGATGTTTGCGTCGTCAAAGCAGCGGACCACATGGACGATGGCATCGGTCTCCCGGATGTTGGCCAGGAACTTGTTGCCCAGGCCCTCGCCCTTGGAAGCGCCCTTCACCAGACCGGCGATGTCCACGAACTCGATGACCGCAGGGGTCTTCTTCTTGGGCTGGTAGATCTCAGCCAGCTTGTCCAACCGGGCATCGGGCACGGTGACCATGCCCACGTTGGGGTCGAT
>CAYNZG010000201.1:0-3464 GCA_964401525.1 uncultured Ruminiclostridium sp. | reverse complement strand
TCCGTGGTCAGCATGCTCTATAACGTGCAGCTCATGAAATACGCCGTCCTCCCCGGCGTATTTCATGAGCTGCACGTTATAGAGCATGCTGACCACGGACATGGCGATGTTGCTCATCAGCTCCGAGGAGCCGTTGGTGCAGGCCTTCAGCAGGGCCCGTCCATCCCAGTGGGTCTTGCCCAGCCGGAGGGTGCTGGAGTTGGGCCGGGCGAAATAGAGCAGGGGGATGACACCGCCTACCACCTGGCTGATGGCCGTGGCTGCCGCCGCACCCACCAGGCCCAGAGGGATCACCGCCACCAGCAAGGCATCCAGCACCATGTTGGTGACACCAGCAGCCACGATGACCGCCAGACCGAGCTGGGGCTTCTCCGCCGTGACGAAAAAGCTCTGGAAGGCGTATTGGAGGATATAGGCCGGCAGGGCCAGCAGGATGATGCGGCCATAGAGGACACAGTTGCTGAGCATCTCCCCCTCGGCCCCCAGGGCCGCAGCGATGGTAGGCAAGAACAGGATGCCCAGCGCGGCCAGGACCAGGCCGCTGCCCAGGGCCACATAGACCAGCAGGGAGAAGATCTCCCGGGCCTTTTTCATGTTTCCCTCGCCCATGGTCATGGCGATGAGGGCGGAGCCGCCGGTGCCAAACATGAAGCCCAGGCAGCCCAGGATCATCAGCACAGGCATGATGAAATTCACCGCGGCAAAGGGTGTTTTGCCCACGAAGTTCGAGACGAAAAATCCATCCACCACGCCGTAGATAGAGGTAAAGATCATCATGGCGATGGAGGGAAGGGTAAAGCGGAGCAGCCGCTGATAGGTAAAGTGGTCGGAAAGCTGTATCTTCAAACAGGGACCCCTTTCTTTAAACAGTCTGCCCTTCATTCTACTACGAAAATTCGATATGTCAAGTCTTTCCAGCCCAGCCTTCCCGCTGTTCCCCCTGCTTTCGATAGCGAATGGGCGACAGGCCCATACGCCGCTGGAAGAAGCGGCCGAAATAGCTGGCATCCCCAAATCCGCACCGCCGGGCCACCTCCTCGGCGGTCAGGTCCGTGGCCCGCAGGAGCCGCAGGGCCTGCTGGAGGCGATATTCCAGCAGGTACTCCGTGGGGGACTGGCGGGTCACCGCCCGGAAGAGGGTCCGGCAGGTGTTCTCACTGACGCAGGCTGCCGCAGCGATCTCCCCCAGGGTCAGCTTATCCTGATAGCGGCTGTGGATGCAGGACAGCATCTGCTTCACCCGGACCTCATCGGTCAGGGACCGGGCCGTCTGCTCCCGGGCCGGGATCTCCCCGGCGTGCTCCGACAGGATCCGCCAGACCCCGCAGAACTGCTCCTGCAACCGCAGCTCGAAGGCCCCCTCCCGGGTCTTTTCCACCTGCCAGGCCCGGTCCAGCCGCGCCAGGATCTCCCCCTGCCAGGGAACGGCGGGATCGAAGGTCAAAAACCGGAACCGCCGCCCGCCCTGGAACGGGGCCAGGTACTTCTGATAGATGCGGCTCTGGGTGGGACCCAGGAAGGTCGGCCCCACGATGAAGTTGTGCATCTGTGCCTCCCGGCAGCCGGGGGTGATGGCCGACCGGTGGAGGACGTTGGCGTTTTTCAGGATGCCCTGCCCGGCAGTGAGCCGCAGGCAGGTGTCGTCCACATAGAAGTCCACGCTGCCCCGGAGCACCACGTTGAACTCCAGGTCCGGGTGCCACAGCCAGTCGATGCACGGGTAGACCTCCTCGGACCATATCGTCTCGTCAAAGCAGAAGGGATAGTCCTCCTCGGTCAGCACCTCCGTGTCCAGCAGGGCGGTGGGCAGACCGGACAATATCTTTTCCATGTGGTCCCCTCCAAAAATTGTGGGATAAGTCAAGAATATTGTGGGAATTTCTCATGTTTCCACGGATATTCTGTGGTAATATCTTATCACAATCTCGTGCAAACGCAAGGAGGATCCCTATGGAACATAAGAAAGGCCTTTGGATGATCTTTGTCGCCTCCGCCCTGTTCTCCCTGGGCGGACTGCTCATCAAGGTCATCCCCTGGCAGGCCCTCACCATCAACAGCTGGCGGTGCGGTATCTCGGTGTGCATCCTGCTGCTCTTCGCCAAGGTCACCCACCACAAGCTGGTGCTGACCCCCGGCGTGCTGGCCGGAGCCGCGGCCATGTGCATCACCGTGAGCTGCTATGCCCTCTCCAACAAACTCACCACCGCCGCCAACTCCATCCTCATCCAGTTCACCGCCCCGGCCTTTGTGATCCTCTTTCTGCTGCTCATCTTTCATGAGCGGCCCAAGCGGCGGGACATCATCACCTGCCTGCTGGTCTTCTGCGGCATCGCCTGCTTCTTCTTGGACGGACTCAGCGCCGGGAACCTCCTGGGCAACGCCGTCGCGCTGATCTCCGGCATCGGCTACGCCTGGGTCTTTCTGCTCAACCGCATCCCCGGCGGGGACCCCCTGTACTCCACCATCCTGGGTCAGGGCCTCTGCTTTTTTCTGGGGCTCCCCTCCCTGGTCCGGGAAACGGAATACAGCCCTGAGATCGTCCTCTGCGCCGTGCTCTTAGGTGTCTTCCAGCTGGGCCTGGCCTATGCCTTCTTCACCACCGGCATCCGCACCGCGCCGCCGGTGGCCGCGTCCCTGGTGGCCGGGATCGAGCCCATCCTGAATCCCCTTTTGGTGGCGCTGGTCCTCCATGAGCACCTCACCCCCCTGTCCCTCCTGGGCGGTGCCATCGTCTTCCTGAGCATCATGGTCTATAACGTCCTCCAGGCCCGGGCCCCGCAGCCCGCTGAGCCAGGACCTGCTCGCCCATACGCACAAAAAACCGTCCGGTGACCCGGACGGTTTTTTGTGTTTTACTGATAGGAGTCGGCGTAGATCTGCACCAGGTCCTCGTCGGACAGCTGGATGCGGTCCATCTTGAAGAGGATGCCCATGGTGCTCCGGGCGTTGGCCACGAAGGTGGGAAACTCCTCGGGGGTGATGCCGTAGTCGGACATCTTCAGGTCTGCCACGCCGCAGGCCTTCTGCAGGTCCACCAGCGCGGTGATGAAGTCCATGGACTCGGCAGCGTCTTCCTTGCCCAGGGCCTTTGCCATGGCCACGAAGCGGTCCTTCAGCTCGGGGCAGTTCTTGGCCATGTGGGTGTAGTAAGCGCGGCTGATCATGATGAGGCCTGCGCCGTGAGCGATCTCAGGGTGATAGGCGGACAGGGGGTGCTCCAGAGAGTGCTCGGAGCAGAGGTTGTCCACGCTCATCACCAGGCCGCCCAGGCTGCTGCCGAAGGCCACCTGCTCGCGGGCCTTCACGTTCTGGCCGTCTGTGCAGGCGGTGGCCAGGTTGCGGCCCACGCACTCGATGGCCTGGAGGGCGATCATGTCACGCATGAGGTTGTTGGTCTTGTTGATGTAGGACTCCACGGAGTGGAAGAGCGCATCGAAGCCCTGGTAAGCGGTGAACTTGGGGGG
>CAYNZG010000200.1:0-3472 GCA_964401525.1 uncultured Ruminiclostridium sp. | reverse complement strand
CGCCATAGGCTTTTTGGAACCACTGGCCTAGCCAGTGGTTTTCGGAGCACAAAAAAGCCTTTGTCTTTCGACAAAGGCTTTGGTGGACGATACAGGACTTGAACCTGTGACCTCCCGCACGTCAAGCGGATGCTCATACCAGCTGAGCTAATCGTCCGTATTCTGTTCGTTCCCTGCGGAACGATTTGTATCATACACGATATTCCTCTGTTTGTCAACCGCTTTTTTGAATTTTTTTATTTTCCCGGTCCTCTCCGGAGAAAATTGACAAGCCCATAAGCCTCTCTTATAATATAAGGTAAAAGGAGGGTCTCCTGATGATCGACTTGCACAACATTGCCCGCTATCATGAAAACAACCGCATCGAAGCCAAGAAGGCCGCCGGGGGCTTCCCCCGCAGCCTGTGGGAGACCTACTCCGCCTTTGCCAACACCATCGGCGGCCTCATCCTGCTGGGGGTGGAGGAATCCCGGGACAAGCAGCTCCGGGTCACCGGCATCCCCGATCCCCAGGGCTATCAGGCCACGGTCTGGCAGACGGTGAACGACCCCACCCAGGTCAGCGCCAACATTTTAGACCCGGAGGACGTGGCCGTCCACACCATCGACGGCAAGGCCGTCCTGGTGATCTCCGTGCCCCGGGCCGAGCGTCGCCAGCGGCCGGTGTACATCGGGGACAGCCCCTTCACCGGGTCCTACCGCCGGGACGGCGAGGGGGACTACCACTGCTCCGCCGAGGAGGTCCGAGCCATGCTCCGGGACCGGGACGACGCGCCCGCGGACCTGGCAGCGCTGGAAGCCCGCACCCCGGCGGACCTCTCCCCGGAGACCCTGCGCCACTTCCGGTCCCTCATGGCCATGCGTCAGCCTGACCACCCCTGGAACTACCTGCCCGACGAAGACTTCCTGACCGCCGCCGGGGTCTTAGGGGCGGGAAAGACTGGCGATACGCTCCATCCCACCCTGGCCGGATTGCTCCTGCTGGGCCGCCGGGGCGCCCTGAAGGACGTGTTTCCCCAGTTCCGGCTGGTCTATCAGGAGGGCGACACCGGCTTCACCCTGGACACCCATCGGCAGGGGTGCCCGGAAAACCTCTTTGACTTCTACTCCGCCGTGGCCCGGCGGCTCACCGCCGTCTCCGCCCTGCTGGCTGAGGACGGTCCCACCCGCCGGGAGCTGGCCGCCGCCATGAAGGAGGCCGTTCTCAACGCCATCCTCCACGCGGATTACTTCGGCGGCGGCGGGCTGACCATCCAGCGGACAGACCGGGCCCTGCAAGTGACCAACAGCGGTCTGCTCCGCGTCTCCCCGGCCCAGGCCCAGTCCGGCGGGACCGCCGACCCCCGAAACAGGGTCCTGACCCACCTCTTTTCCCTGGTCCGGCTGGGCTCCGGGGCCGGCTCCGGTCTGAAGGAGATCTATCGCCTGTGGGCCCGGCAGGGCTGGAACGCCCCCGTGCTGTCGGAACGCTTCAAGGCCGGTCTCACCAGCCTGTCCCTCCCCCTGCCCCGGCAGGACTTCTCCCCGGCCGACCTGACCCGGCAGCTGGTGGCGGAGGCCCTCACCGATGCCGTCTCGGCCACGGAAGCAGAGCTGACCGCTTCCCTGGGGCTGTCGCCCCGGGAGGTCCGGGAGGCTCTGGACGACCTCACCACCCGGGACCTGGTGGTGGAAGTGGAAGGCCGATACCACCTGCGCGATTGACAAAACGAGCCGCTGCGGCTGCAGCGGCTCGTTGTATTTTTAAGGGGTGCCCTGTTCCTTCAGGATGGGCTGCAGGTGCATGAGCAGGTCCACCTTGCTGTTGACCTCGAACTTTTTATAGATGTTGGCGATGTGGGTGCGGACGGTGTAGATGCTGATGTGCAGCTCCTCCGCGATCTGCTCGTTCTTCATGCCCGAGGCCAGGTAGTAGACGATGCGCCGCTCCTGCTGGGTCAGGCTGTTGTAGGGATGGTCCACGTCCTTGGGCAGCTCCTTCTTCTGGCAGGTGATGAGCATCAGGTGCCAGGTCTGGATGATGCCCGTGGGCGTGGAGGACAGGAAGGAGGAGTGGTAGAAGGTGATGTCCCGGGCCAGGGAGATGATGGTCTGGCTGCTGCTGCCCTGGGCACTGAGCTTCTCCCCCACCTCGTTGATCATGGTCTGGACCTCCCGGAACTGGGGCTCCCCCTGGTAGTTGCTCCGCAGGAAGTGGCCGTGGCTGTGGCGGTACTGCTCCCAGAAGATCTGGCCGATCTCCCGGGCGGCGGCGTTGCACTGGACCACCGTCATCTCCTGGTTCAGCAAGACCGCGCCCTGCTTGGCATCCTGGAAAAAGAGCTGGAAGTTGTCCTGGAACCGGGCCTCGCCGCTGTGGCGGAGGTAGGTCTGGTAGCTCCCCTCCACCAGGCAGCCCAGATAGTCCAGCAGGACCCGGTCCTCCTCTCCGAACTGCCCCTGCTCCCGGGAGCGGAAGAGGGCCATGGAACCGATGACCCGCTCCCCCTGGAAGAAGAAGATCACCGCCTGATAGCACAGGTCCTCCCCCATCATATGGACAGCGTAGGGGGTCCGCTCATACTCGGCAAAGGACATCACATCCTCCGTAAAGAGGACCCGCCGTCCCCGCAGGTGGGCAGGCAGGTTGGCATAGCGGAAGATATCGTGCTGATAGACCCGCTCCTTATAGTCATACATGGGACCGTAGCGAATACCATAGGTGATATAGTTGTTCATGGCCCCCACCCGGCGGGGCGGTGTCCCCGTAAAGGGCGACAGGCCATGGGTAAAGAAGATGCTGCGCTGAAAGCCAAAATGTTTGTCGAACAACGCCAGGACCTTTTTGGGAAAATTCTCCGTATCCTTCGTCAGGCCAAGAGAAAATTCTATGACAGCGTCCATCCAGCGTTCCGGTATTCGGCCCATAGAATGCCTCCTTCTGCTGCGGTCCGGACCCGTTTCGACAAAAACCGACCGACCGCATAGTATGTTTTCATTATACCGAGCTTGTACGAAGTCATCAAGCATTTTTACAACAAAAATACCAGAATTTTTTTGTCTACTTTTCATACTTTTGCTTGACAGCCTTCATTTTAGGTGTATAATATAAATGTCGTCAATTTTGAATGAGTACATTTTATTTAAAATGAACAAATACATGAGTAACAGGAGGATTCTCAATATGAGAGAAGTTGTTATTGTCAGCGCTTGCCGTACTGCCATCGGTAAGTTCCAGGGTCAGTTCAAGGACGTTTCCGCTCGCGAGCTGGCTATCCACGCTGGTAAGGAAGCTATCCGTCGTTCCGGCATCGACATCAACCTGATCGACGAGATCGTTATGGGCGAGTGCTATCCCCACATGCAGGGCTCCCTGCCCGCACGTCAGGTCTCCATGCGCATCGGCCTGCCCATCGAGAGCTCCGCTGTCACCGTCAACCAGAACTGCGCTTCCGGTATGCGCGCTCTGGAGATCGCCTGCCACAACGTCATGC
>CAYNZG010000199.1:0-3550 GCA_964401525.1 uncultured Ruminiclostridium sp. | reverse complement strand
ACCCTGGCCCTGGGCTTCATCGGCTCCATGGTCCAGTCTAACTCCATCGGCTCCACCTGCGCCACCGCCTTCGGTGTCCCCTCCTGGATCGTGGGCATCCTGGT
Organism: uncultured Ruminiclostridium sp.; assembly: GCA_964401525.1. Classification (GTDB taxonomy): domain Bacteria; phylum Bacillota; class Clostridia; order Oscillospirales; family Oscillospiraceae; genus Evtepia. The sequence continues at coordinate 3,446 of CAYNZG010000199.1, read as the reverse complement.
GGCCGCTGTCTCCGCCTTCGTCTTCCTGGGCGGCATCCAGCGCGTGGCCTCCGTCACCGAAAAGCTGGTCCCCCTCATGGCTGTCCTCTATCTGGCCGGCGGCCTGATCCTGCTGGTCATGCGCCTGCCCTACCTGCCTGAGGCCATCGGCATGATCTTCAAGTACGCCTTCTTCCCCAACGCCATCATCGGCGGCGGTCTGGGCTACGCCCTGAAGACCGCCATCAGCCAGGGTGTCAAGCGCGGCCTGTTCTCCAACGAGGCCGGCATGGGCTCCACCCCTCACGCCCACGCCATGGCCAAGGTCAAGACCCCTCATGAGCAGGGCGTGGTGGCTATGATCGGCGTGTTCATCGACACCTTCCTGGTCCTGACCATGACTGCCCTGGTGGTCATCTCCACCCTGTATGCCGGCGGCGGCCCTCTGGCTGGCGGCGCAGCCGATGGCATCGACAAGACCAACATGGCCCAGCTGGCCTTCTCCATGGTCTTCGGTAACAAGGTCGGCTCCATCTTCGTGGCCGTCTGCCTGCTGTTCTTCGCCTTCTCCACCATCCTGAGCTGGAACTTCTTCGGCAAGCTCAATGTGGCCTGGCTCTTCGGTGAGAAGGCCACCAAGGTCTACTCCGTCCTGGCTGTGGTCTTCATCTTCTTGGGCTCCTGCCTGTCCAACGACCTGGTCTGGGAACTGTCTGACCTCTTCAACCAGCTGATGGTCATCCCCAACGCCGTGGCCCTGCTGGCCCTGGCCCCCCTGGTGGTCGCCTCTGCCAAGCACGCAAAAGCCAAAAAATAAGTTAACTGCGACCCAAACGGCTCCCTTTCCCACCAAGCTGCGGTGGGAAAGGGAGCCGTTCTCGCCATTTTGTACAATTTCTTCTGTTTGTTGCCTGAATTTATTCTACCGCAAGAAGATTGCTTTTTTCCTTGCGGCGTGCTATGCTTTTACTTGCAGTGTTACAGAATTAAATATGGTCCGATGACGCCTTAAGGATCGCCCTGCGAAACTGAAGGCCGAGGAATCTCTGGAGAATCTCATTGAGTTGAGTGCCGAAGGTGTAAGGTATGACCGAATCTCTCAGGCAAAAAGACAGAGGATACACTTTCTTGTACGGAATGCATTCTTCAGAGCCGCTGAATATCAGTAGGCTCTATTTCTTTCCCTCAAGATCGACGCTCACCGAAGTTAGACGCTCTGGAATGTTGCAGATCCCCCTTTCATACTCTCTCCAGAAGAGCACCGGGGCCCTCGAAAGCGAGGGGCCCGGTGTTCGTCTATCCGAGCAAATAGAAAACGTCCCCCGGTCGCAGGACCGAAGGACGGCAGACATTCCGCTGTAAAGTTGTAGTTCAAGAGAGATCAGAGAGACAATGGCACGTCTTGCCCTGGTAAGGGGACAGAGCAAAGCGCATACGCACGGGAACGGAACGCCTAAAAGAGAAACTATGGATATATTCAAACGCAGAGCGATGCGTATCGATCTTCAAGACAGGTCCTCGCCGAAGGGCTTTCCCTCCCTTAAGATGACTTTATTATACCACCCCATCCCAGAACTGTGAAGACAGACTATGTGATGGTAACGATAAGAACGACTTATACCTTCCTCACTGAAAGGGTGATATTCATGGATAACCGAAAACTCCATGCCCTGATGACGACCCTTCGGACCGGCAGCTTCAACAAGGCCGCCGCCGAGCTTCACTGCACCCAGTCCGCCGTGACCCAGATGATGAACGCGCTGGAAAACGAGCTGGGCTGCAAGATCCTCTACCGCAGCCACAGCGGCGTGCGCCTGACCACCGCCGGGGAGACCCTCTATCCCCTGCTGTCCGACGCGCACCACGCCCTGGAGCAGCTGGCCAGCCAGGCACAGATCCTGTCCCAGCAAGGAGCGCAGGTCATCCGCATCGGCTCCTTCTCCAGCATCTCCAACACCTGGCTGCCCAAGGTCCTCCGGGCCTATCAGGAGTCCTTCCCCGGCACCTCCTTCGACATCCGGGTGGGCACGGACACCCTGCCCCAGTGGCTCCAAGACAACCAGATCGACCTGGCCTTGGGCGATGCCCACCGGTGCAACGCCTTCCAGTGGTATCCGCTGATGGACGACCCCTACTACGCCGTGATGCCCCCGGGCCTCCTGCCCGAGGACACCAAGTCCATCACCCAGGAGGAGTTCGCCCGATACACCCTCATCATGGCCCCCATGAACGCCCTAGAAGCCCACCTGAGCGTCCTGTCCAACCAGCGCATCAACGTCTCCAGCGACGATGACTCCTCCATCCTGTCCATCGTGGCCCAGGGGTTAGGGGTCACCGCCATGCCCAAGCTGAGCCTGCGGCGGTCCATGGACGACCTGCGGGTCCTGGATCTTCTCCCCGTCCCCAAGCGGGTCCTGGGGGTCGCCCTGCCCAAAGCCCCCTCCCAGGCGGCCAAGTCCTTCGCGGCCTTCCTGCGCCAGCACTACAGCTATCAGACCTGAGCCGGTCAGGTCGAGGTGAGCTTCAGCCCCACGATCCCGGCCAGCAGCAGGGCGGCGAAAAACAGTCGGGCCGCGCTGGCAGGCTCCTTGAACAGAACGATGCCCACCAGCACCGCCCCCAAGGCTCCGATGCCCGTCCAGATGCCGTAAGCCGTCCCCAGGGGCAGCACCCGGGTGGCCCGGGCCAGCAGGAAGAAGCTGATCAGCATCCCTCCAATGGTGGCCGCCGACCAGCCCACGTGGGAAAATCCATCGGACAACTTCATGCAGGTGGCCCACACCACCTCAAAGATCCCGGCGATAAAAAGACAGATCCATGCCATATACGATTTCTCCTTTCTGATAAAAACAAAAAGCGCTCATCTCCGTGTCTTCAAGGGCCTAACGACACGGAAACAAACGCAAGTCTCTCCACCCGGCGGCGGAGTTTGCACAATTTTATCACAGGGGACAGCACCTGTCAATCACTCTGAGACCAAAATAACGCTGCTGATCGAAACGATCGGCAGCGTTATTTAAATGTCACGATATCATTGGGGGTGCAGTCGATCAGCTTGCAAAGCTTCTCCAGCGTCAGCAAGGTGATGTTTTTCTCTTTCTTCAGGGAATCCAGCGTTTTATGGTCTAACCCATGCTGCAGCAAATAGTATTGCGAGATCCCCTTTTCCTGCAATGTCGCCCATAACGGCTCATAGCTGAGCATTCCATCACCTACCCTGCAAACCGAGGTCGAATGACCTCGGTTTTTTGCATTGATCACAGCTCACCGGACCCGGAGCTGCCAGAAGGCCACTGCGCTGGCTGCCGCCACGTTCAGGGAATCCACCCCGTGGGACATGGGGATCTTCACCGTGTAGTCGCAGTCGGCAATGGTGGAGGCGGCCAAGCCGTCTCCCTCCGTGCCCAGGACGATGGCCAGCTTCTCCTCTGCCATCAGGCCGGGATCGTCGATGGAGACCGACCGGT
>CAYNZG010000198.1:0-3555 GCA_964401525.1 uncultured Ruminiclostridium sp. | reverse complement strand
CTTGTGTAAAGGGAGCTGGCAGCGCGGAGCGCTGACTGAGGGATTGACCGGACCCTGCGATGCTTTCTACCCCTCCGTCTTCGCCTGCGGCGAAGCCACTTCCCCTTACACAGGGGAGGCTCTGGGTCGTGGTGCCCTCAAACTTTGTAAGGGCGATCTGCTGCCGATGTGACAAAACTCTGCGAGGCAGGGGGGACTCCCTCCTGCCTTGCATTTTCCACAAGAAAACACCGTATGGAGTGATATCCAACACAAAATAATACCGATTGGTAACATTTTCGTCGGTGATGCAGATGTATTTCCGACGAATTGAAGAACTGCGCACAGATGCCGACCTACGGCAAAAAGATGTCGCAGAATATTTGAATATGCACCTGACGGTGTATCGCCGCTATGAAAAGGGAGAACGGGAGATCCCGGTGTGGGCGGTCATCAAGCTGGCCGCTTATTACAAGACCACCACCGACTACATCCTGGGTCTTTCCGACCGGCGATGACTCTCCCGCGCTTTACCGGCGGCGCAGTCGCCGCTCTGCTGGCGGGGATCTACCTGCCCTGGACCGGCTGGAGCCTGTGGGCCGGAGGTGGTCTTCTGGCCCTCTGGCTGGTCTTGTTTCTCTGCAAGCGGGGCAAGCTGCCCCGGCAGGTGATGCTGGGCATGGCGGTGGCGCTGCTGTGGCTCACGGCCTACGGTGCGGTCTTTCACGCCCCGGCGGAGGCTCTGGCGGGGCGTACTGTTCGCCTGGAGGCGGTGGTGGACAACTGGCCAGAGGAGACCGAACACGGCTGGCGCATCCCGGTCCGGGCCGGGGAGGGCGATGACCGGAAGGTCAAGGCCCTCTTCTACGGCGACGGGGAGCTGGCTGACCTGCGGCCGGGGGATTCCTTTTCCTGCGTGGCCTACTGCACGGCGGCGGATATCGTCCGGGGCGAGGAGAGCTTATACTATGCCTCCCGGGGCATCCTGCTCCAGTGCCAGGGCTATGGGGAGATCACCGTCACGAGGGCTGAGGGCCTGTCCCCGCGCTATGCCCTGACCATCTTCGCTGGGACCCTGCGGGAGCGGCTGGATGCCCTCTATCCGGCGGACCAGGCGGGCTTTCTCCATGCCCTCCTCACCGGGGACAAGACCGGTTTGACGGAGGAGGACACCCACAACTTCAATCGGGTGGGCCTGGGCCATGTGGTGGTCATCTCCGGCCTCCATGTGAGCTATCTGCTGGGTCTGCTGGCCCTGTTCTTAAAACCCCGCCGAAAGGGGTCCCTTGTGCTGCTCATAGGCGTGCTGACGGCCTTTTCCCTGATGACGGGAAACGCCCCCGGTACCGTCCGGGCGGTGGTTTTGGGCGGCGTGGTCCTACTGGGCCAGTACCTGGGCCGGGCGAGCCATCCCTTAGCTTCTCTGAGCCTGGGCTTGCTGATGCTGCTGGCGGCGAACCCCTGGTCCATCGCCAACGCGGGCCTGCAATTCTCCTTCCTGTCCACCCTGGGCATCTTCCTCTGGGGCGGACCCTGGTTCCGCTGCTGGCAGGAGGCCGTCCCCAAGCGGTACCGCAGGTGGACGGCTCCGCTGTTCAGCTCTGCGGCCATGAGCTTCAGCACCATGGTGCTCACGGTGCCCCTGTCTGCCCTGTATTTCGGGCAGTTTTCTCTCATTGCGCCCCTGTCGAATCTGTGCACCGGCTGGGCGGTCCCTCTGGCCTTCGCCGGAGGGATGCTCTCGCTGGTCCTGTCGCCCCTGCCGGTGGTGGCCGCTGGGGTGGCCAGGGTGGTGGGCCTGCCCATCCGGTTCTTCCTCTGGTTTTCCGGCTGGGCCAGCGGCCTGTCTCTGGCGGCGCTGACCCTGGACAGTGGCTACTATGCCCTGTGGGCCGGGTTCGTTTACCTGGTGCTGTGCCTCTATCTGCTGGTCCCGGTCAAGGGGAAGCGGCCCATCGTTCCGGTGTGTGCCTGCGCGGTGACCCTCTGCCTGTCGGCGGTGCTCATGGTGCAGACGGCCCGCCGGGCCGACCTGACCGTGACGGTCCTGGACGTGGGCCAGGGGCAGAGCGTGGTCCTCACCGCCGGGAACACCACGGCCTTGGTGGACTGCGGCGGGACCAAGGCTCCAGGCGACACGGCGGCGACCTATTTGCAGTCCATCGGCAAGGGCACCCTGGACCTGCTGGTCCTCACGCATTTTCATGCTGACCACGCCGGCGGCGTGCCGGAGCTGCTGCGCCGGGTGGAGGTGAAGGCGTTGGCGGTGCCGGATGTGGACCCGGAGGATCCCCTCCGCCAGGAGATCGAGGCGGCCGCTGCGGCCCAAGGCACGGAGGTCTGGTATGTAACCGAGACCAGCCGGGCCGCTTTGGACACGGCGGAGCTGACCCTGTACCCGCCCCTGCCCGGCAGCCAGGAGGTCAACGAGCAGTGCCTCACCGTCCTCTGCACCACGGGGGACTGGGACGCGCTCCTCACGGGAGATATGCCCGGGGAGGAGGAGCAGCGGCTGGCGGCCCGGGGCATCCTGCCCGATGTGGAGCTGCTCATCGCCGGACACCACGGAGCGGGAAGCTCCACCACGGAGGCCCTGCTGGACGCGGTCAGCCCGGAGTGGGCGGTCATCTCCGTGGGGGTCAACCACTACGGCCATCCCGCCCGGGAGACCCTGGACCGGTTGGCCCAGCGCAACATTGCAGTTTACCGCACCGACCAGATGGGGTCGGTGACCCTATATGCTGACCGTCAGGAGGATGGATAAATGGCCAGACGACCGGAAAAAAAGCCCGACGAGGGCTATCGACAGCTAAAGAAGGACCTGAGTGCCGGGACCATCGGCTCCCTGTACATCTTCCACGGGGAGGAGGCCTATCTGCGGGACTACTATCTGGAGCAGATGAAGGAGAAGCTCATCCCGGCGGGGATGGACAGCTTCAACTATCACCTGCTGCCGGGGAAGACCCTCACCGTCCAGAAGCTGGCGGAGATCGTGGACGGCCTGCCCATGATGAGCCAGCGGACCATGGTGGTGGTCAGCGACTATGACATTTTCAAGGCCCCGGAGGGGGAACGGGCCCTTATGGCCCAGCTTTTGGGGGACCTGCCGGACTACTGCTGCCTGGTCTTCCTCTATGACACCGTGCCCTACAAGAGCGATGCCCGGATGAAGAAACTGGCCGGGGCCATCAAGGAGCACGGGCAGGTGGTCCAGTTCGCCCGCCAGGCCCAGAACGACCTGGTGGACTGGATCGGCCGTCGCTTCCGGGCCCTGGGCCACGACATCGACACTGCCGATGCCCAGTACCTCATCTTCCTCTGCGGCGACCTGATGAATGGCCTCATCTCCGAGATCGGCAAGATCGGGGCCTATGCCAAGAACCGCCGGGTCACCCGGGCGGACATCGACGCGGTGGCCATCCCTGTCATCGACGCAGTGGTCTTCCAGATGACCGATGCCCTCACCCGGAAGCAGTTCGACCAGGCCTTCTCCGTCCTCAACGATCTGCTCCGGCTCCAGCAGGCCCCTATCATGATCCTGGCCGTGCTGGGCAAGCACCTGCGGCAGCTCTACAG
>CAYNZG010000197.1:0-3575 GCA_964401525.1 uncultured Ruminiclostridium sp. | reverse complement strand
TCTCCAGCTTCTCGATCTCGCCCAGGTGCTTGATGACTTCCTTCTTGGGCAGCATGTCGAAGGTGCCGTCTTCCTGCATCTTCTTCAGCTGGTTCAGACGGTCAACACGGCCGCGCATGGTCTTGAAGTTGGTCAGCATGCCGCCCAGCCAACGAGCGTTGACATAGAACATGCCGCAGCGCTGAGCTTCCTCACGGATAGCGTCCTGAGCCTGCTTCTTGGTGCCCACGAACAGCAGGGACTGGCCGTTTGCGGACAGATCCTTCACGAAGTTGTAAGCTTCCTCCAGCTTCTTCACGGTCTTCTGCAGGTCAACGATGTAGATACCGTTGCGCTCGGTGTAGATGTAGGTTGCCATCTTGGGGTTCCAGCGGCGGGTCTGGTGACCGAAGTGCACGCCTGCCTCAAGAAGCTGCTTCATAGATACGACTGCCATAATTTAGTTCCTCCTGATTATTTTAGTTGTTACCTCCGGGGACCTCATTCTCGCGGCCAACCTGGCAGCAGGCACACGGCCGCTCGTCCGAACCCCGTACGGAATCGGATGATATTTTAACACAAGATGGGGCGAATTGCAAGGGAAATTCGCCCCATTTACGCACTTTTTTACAGCTCCCGCTTGATCTTTTGGATCGCGTTCTTTTCTAACCGGGAGATCTGGGCCTGAGAGATGCCGATGCGGGCGGAGACCTCCATCTGGGTCTTCCCCTCGAAAAAGCGCAGGTTCAGGATGCGCTTCTCCCGGTCGCTGAGCCGCTCCATGGCCTCCCGCAGGGCGATCTGCTCCAGCCAGGTCTCGTCGGTGTTCTTCCGGTCCCGGACCTGGTCCATGACGCAGATGGTATCCCCGCCGTCGGAGTACACCGGTTCATAGAGGGAGACCGGGTCCACGATGGCATCTAAAGCCAGGACTACGTCCTCCCGCTTCAGCCCCAGCATCCGAGCGATCTCCTCGATGCCCGGCTCCCGTTGGTGCTGGGCCAGGTAGGCCTCCTTGGCCTGCAGGACCTTGTAGGCAGTGTCCCGCATGGACCGGGACACCCGCACCGCACTGTTGTCCCGGAGATACCGGCGGATCTCCCCCACGATCATGGGCACCAGGTAGGTGCTGGGGAAGACATCCAGCTCCGTGTTGAAGTTGTCGATCCCCTTGATGAGGCCCACGCACCCCACCTGGAACAGGTCGTCGGGGTTCTCCCCCCGGCTCTCGAACTTTTTCATGACGCTGAGGACCAGGCGCAGGTTCCCCTGGATGAGCTTTTGTCGGGCCTCCTCGCTGCCCTGCCGGGCCTCCAAAAACAGGGCCTTGGCCTCCTCCCGGCTGAGGACCGGAAGCTTTGAGGTGTTCACCCCGCTGATCTCCACTTTGCTGCGTCGTCCCATGGTGGGCCCTCCCTTTCGTGATGCTGGTAGCTGGTATCAGTATCTCCGAAAGGGAAAATCTTCATGCGGACTTTCTTTTTTATCGTGCGGGTGGATTCGATGGATTTTTCCCGCACCGCCTACGCGTGCAGCGCATCGACGAACTGGGCTACCCAAGTCTCCATGGGGACGATATCCCGTCCCTGCTGGCTGCATCACGCCCAGAGGACTTTGGTATCCTCCTGCTGGAGGACCATACCGCCGTGCGTATTCTGACAGGCGAAGTCCACGCCGAACTGGGCCTCCTCCATGGGATAGCGCAGGTCCCCGTTCTCCCGGAGGACCTCAGAAAATGGGGGAGGCCCTTCTCCACCAAACGAAAAAAGCCGTCCAAAACGGACGGCTTTTCGTTATTTCCCTTGTTTCCTGTCGGGGAGCTGCGCCAGGATGATGGCGATGAACATGAGCACGCAGCCAAAGACCTCCCGGCCGGACATGCTCTGGCTGAGGATCGCCCAGCCGGCCAGGACGGAAATGACCGACTCCAGGCTCAGCACCAGGCTGGCCACGGTGGGGTTCACGCCCCGCTGGCCAATGATCTGCAGGGTGTAGGCCACGCCGGAGGACAGCACACCGGCGTAGAGGATGGGCATCCAGGAGATCAGCAGGGCCTGGAGGGACGGGACACCCTCCACCGGGACCATGACCACGGTGGACAGGACCGCCGCCACGAAGAACTGGATGCAGGACATCTTCACGCCGTCCACCATGGGGCTGAAGTGGTCGATGATCATGATGTGGGCCGAGAAGCAGAAGGCGCAGATCAGCACCAGCAGGTCGCCCCACTGAAGGGACAGGGACCCGGTCATGCACAGCAGGTACAGGCCCAGGATGGCGATGATCACGCTGACCCACAGCTTGCCGCCCACCTTTTTCCCAAAAAAGATCCCCAGGATGGGGACGATCACGATATACATGGCCGTGATGAACCCGGCCTTGCCCACCGTGGTGTACTGTATCCCCACCTGCTGGAACATGGAGGCCACGCCCAGGGCCAGGCCGCAGCACACGCCGCCCACGAGCAGCGTCTTTTGGTTGGTCTTTTCGCTCTGCCGCTGTTCAAGGGTCTTCTTCCGGTCAAACAGCAGGATCACCGGGATCAGAGCCAGGCCGCCCACATAGGAGCGGGCGGCGTTAAAGGCGAAGGGGCCAATGTGATCCATGCCCACCGACTGGGCCACGAAGGCCGTGCCCCAGATGAAGGCGGTCAGGAACAGCAGGCCCAGATTTTTTGCTGGAAGGTTTTTCATGGTTTCTCTCTCTTTACTCTCGTCTTATGCCTTGGGGATCAGTGCGTCCTCATTTTTATAAATGTGGTGGGGCGGGATGGTCCCGCGGACGCTGGAGGTGGGGTAGACATTGCTGTGGGGCCCCACCACCGTGCCAGGGTTCAGCACGCTGTTGCAGCCGATCTCCACATAGTCGCCCAGGATGGCCCCCACCTTTTTCCGCTGGGTGGGCATCTGCTCCTCCCCTTCCCGAATGACCACTAAGGTCTTGTCGCTCTTCACGTTGGAGGTGATGGAGCCTGCGCCCATGTGGGCGTGGCTGCCCAGGATGGAGTCCCCCACATAGTTATAGTGCGGGGTCTGCACGTAGTCAAAGAGGACCACGTTCTTCAGCTCCACGGAGTTGCCCACCACCGCCTTCTTGCCCACGATGGCGCTGCCGCGGATGAAGGCACAGTGGCGGACCTCCGCCTCGTGGTCGATGATGCAGGGGCCGCCGATGTAGGCCGAGGGGAACACCTTGGCATCCTTGGCGATCCAGACATCCTCGGCGGGGTGGTCATACTCCTCCGGGGACAGGGTCTCGCCCAGCTTCTTGATGTAGTCGCTGATCTCCCCCAGGACCTCCCAGGCGTAGGTCTTGCCCTCGAAGAGGGGGGCAGCGATGGTGTCGTTCAAATCAAACAGGTCAGCGATCTTCAGCATTACTTCTTCACCTCGACCACCAGGCCCCGCTGGTCCATGACCGCGATGACCGCATCCACGTGCTCCTCGCACATTTCGTGGGTGGGGGCTTCCACCATCACCCGCAGGACCGGCTCGGTGCCGCTCTTCCGCAGCAGGATGCGGCCCTGGTCGCCCAGCTGCTCCGAGACCTCCCGCACGGCGTTCTGCACGGCGAAGTCGTTCAGAGCCCGGTCCTTA
>CAYNZG010000196.1:0-3590 GCA_964401525.1 uncultured Ruminiclostridium sp. | reverse complement strand
CTCCAGGCCCTGTCCGTCACCGGACAGATCACCTATGGCGCGGCCATCCCCATCATCATGGGCCAGAACATTGGCACCACCGTCACGGCCATGCTCTCCTCCGTGGGCACCAATCGGAACGCCCGCCGTGCCGCCGTGGTCCACCTGCTCTTCAACGTGATCGGTACCACGGTGCTGCTGATCGCCTTCACCATCGTCAACGCCATCGTGGGCTTTGCCTTCGTGGACACCGCCATCGACCACTCCGGCATCGCCGTGGTCCACACCACCTTCAACGTGCTCTGCACCGCCATGCTCCTGCCCTGCGCTGGTCTGCTGGAAAAGCTGGCCTACAAGGTCCTGCCCGAGGAAAAGAAGCCCGAGGAGATCCAGATCCTGGACGAGCGTCTCATGGCGACCCCTGCTGTGGCCATCGACCGCTGTATGGAAGTGGCCGGCACCATGGCCCGCATCTCTATGGATGCCATGAAGGCCGCCTGCGGCACCCTGCGGGAGTATGACAGCAAGGCCGCCCAGGCCATCCGGGAGACCGAGAGCGAGGTGGACAAGTACGAGGATATGCTGGGCACCTATCTGGTGAAGCTCAGCAGCCAGGACCTGAACCTGGGCGACAGCCGTCAGACCGCCAAGGTCCTCCACCTCATCAACGACTTTGAACGCATCTCCGACCACGCGGTGAACGTCCTGGAATCCGCCGAGGAGATGAAGAGCAAGGGCCTGCAGTTCTCCGACGCGGCCAAGAAGGAGCTGGACGTGCTCACCGCTGCGGTCAGCGAGATCATGGATCTGTCCCTGGAGACCTTCCTGCGGAACGACGAGAAGCTGGCCATCCAGGTGGAACCCCTGGAAGAGGTGGTGGATGCCCTGAAGGAGCAGCTCCGCACCCGGCACATCCTGCGCCTGCAGAAGGGCGAGTGCACCATCGAGCTGGGCTTTGTCTGGTCTGACCTGCTGACCAGCCTGGAGCGCGTGGCCGACCACTGCTCCAACATCGCTGGCTGCGTCATCGAGATGTCCCACGACAGCTTGGACGTCCACGGCTATCTGGACCATGTGAAGGTGGGCAACCCCAGCTTCCGCAAGGCTTATGACGAATACGCTGAGAAGTATACGCTCTCTTGATACAACTACCCCAAAAGCCCGGCCCCTCTGCCATTTGGCAGAGGGGCCGGGCTTTTCTGTTCGGAATGCGGTGGGAGTCGCAGCGTGGGAGATGTGCCTCCCGCAGGGCCCCCTTTTCTCCGGAGAAAAGGGGGAGAAAAGGGGGAGAAGAGGGCTGAGGGGTGAAATAGAGAGAGCTATACTTAAACGGGGATGCGGCTCCGCTTCAGCAGGAAGAGGGCCAGGACCAGGGTGAGCAGTTCACCCACCAGGGCGGCCATCCAGATGCCGGGGCCGCGGAAGAGGAAGAAGATGACCAGCAGCGCGCCGGGCAGCAGGGCGAACCCGCGCGCCAGGGACAGCAGCGCGGAGGCTCCGGACTTGCCCAGGGCGGCGAAGTAACCGGCCAGGACGATGGAGAGTCCGGCGGGCAGGTAGGACAGGCCGTACTGCCGCAGGGCGGAGACAGTCTCGCCAAAGAAGGGGCTGCTGCGCTCCATGAGCAGGTTCACCACCGCGCCGGGGGCCAGCTGGAAGAGGAGCAGCATCACGATGCCCACCACCAGGACAGAGCGCAGGGCCTGGGACAGGTAGCGGCGGACGTTTTTGGGGTCGTGATGGCCCACCGCCAGGCTCACTAGAGGCATCATGCCCTGAGCCACGCCCTGCATGAGCATGGAGACCATGAGGCTGATGTAGGCGATGACGGCGTAGATGGCCAGGCTCTCTTCCCCGAAGAGGGACAGGATCACGTGGTTATACAGTAAGGTCAGGAAGCCCAGCATCAGCTCGATGGAGCAGTCCGCGATGCCCAGGGGGATGATCTCCCGGAACTGCCGGGGGTGGAACTGGAACTTCCGGAAGCGCAGGTTGGACTTGCCGGAGAGGAAGTAGCCCAGGAAGAACAGCAGGCTGCCCAACTGAGCCAGACCCGTGGCGAAGGCCGCGCCGAAGACGGCCCAGTGGAAGTGGAAGATGAAGAGATAGTCCAGGCCCACATTGATGATAAAGCTGATGCCAACGCCCATGACGGCCAGCTCCGGGCGGCCGTCCACCTTCACCATGACCTCCAGACAGTAGGACAGGATGAAGCACAGGGAGAACAGGCAGACCACATGGAGATACTGGCTGGTGTTGGCGATGGTCTGAGGCCCGGCACCCAGCAGATAGCCCAGAGGCTCGGCAAAGAGGGAGACCGCCAGGGTGATGAGCAGGGAGACGGCGATGATCACCGCCACCGTCTGGGTGAAGATGCGCTCGGCCTTCTCGTGGTCGCCCTCGCCCAGGGCGAAGGCGCAGAGGGTGGAGGTCCCCATGGACAGGAGGATGGCCACGCCGGAGAGGATGTTGATGAAGGGCAGGGCGATGTTCACCGAGGCCAGAGCCAACTCGCCCACGCCATGGGAGACGAACATGCCGTCCACGATGGTGTAAGAGGAGAAGAGGAGCATGGCCGAGACCGAGGGGAGCACATAGTGCAAAAAGGTCCGCCAGCTGCCGGAGAGGGGCTGGTCCTGGGTGTGGGAGGGGTTAACAGGGGAAGACAAGATGGTTCACCTCAACTATGAAATCGATGGGAGGGAGGGGGCTTTGCCCTTGCGATTTCCTCTCTCCTTTGGTATACTAAGCATAAACCATGGGGTAACCCCAGAGTCAAGGGGGAAACGAGATCTTTTTTTCGGGAGGCGGCGGATGGAAAAGCACTACTTTAAAACGGCGGAGTTCGCCGCCCTGTGCGGGGTGAAGAAGGACACCCTCCTCCACTATGACCACATCGGTCTGCTGAAGCCCCGGTGGGTGGGGGAGAACGGTTACCGCTACTATTCTGCCCGGCAGCTCTCCACCTATGACCTCATCGCCGCCCTGCGGCGGCTGGACACCCCGCTGGCGGAGATCCGGGACTACCTGACCCGTCGCAGCCCGGAGGCCCTGCGGGACCTGCTCCGGGAGAAGGAGACCGCCCTGGAGGCGGAGCGCCAGCGGTTGGCCCGAATGGGCGACCGCCTGCGGGAGACCATCCGCACGGTGGAGCTGAGCCAGCAGGTGCAGCCGGGAGAGATCCGCATCGAGGAGCAGCCCCGGCAGCGGCTGGCCGTGGTCCGGGCCCCGGCCTTTGAGCACTTTGAGGAGTCGGTCTACCTGCTCCACATCCGGGAGCTGCTGGCCTGGGCCAGAGCACAGGGGGCCACCGCCAACACCCCCGGGGACATCGTCTGCCGGGAGAGCCTGGAGCGGGACTCCTTCTGGGAGAGCTACTATTTCTGCCCCATCCCGGACGGGGTCGAAGGCTGGGAGACCCGGGAGCGTCCGGCGGGGACCTATGCGGTGCTCTATCACCAGGGGTCCTACCAGTCCGAGTACGCTGCCTGCCGCCGCCTACGGGACTGGGTACTGGACCGGGGCTACGAGATCGACGGGGACCTCTACGAGGAGGACCTGGTGAACTACACCACTTCCGCCGACCCCCAGTCCTATCTGCTGCGCCTGAG
>CAYNZG010000195.1:0-3647 GCA_964401525.1 uncultured Ruminiclostridium sp. | reverse complement strand
GATCATCCAGCATGAGATCGACCACTGCGAGGGGATCCTGATCTGATCAGCCTTACCCTGCGGCCCCGTCCCCATCGTGGTGGGAAAAGCAAAGAGAAGCCAAAAGGCCCTACCGTCTGCGCAGACGGTAGGGCCTTTCCTGTTTTGCTTATTTTACGCGGAGATCCGGTCGGTCCTTCTGATAGATCTCCTCCAACCGCATTCTGGATCCCTCCAGGGTATAAGTCGGTGCACCTGAACTTGCAGCTTCTGCTGCCTCCAGTTTTTCCAGGAGCTTCCGGATTTCTTTCCGCTGCTCCATCACGTTCTCATGGGTCACGACAAGATCACTCTCCTTGTTTTTCCGCAGGTTCCTTCCGGGGAACAGAGAGCAACGCCACCATGCCCAGGATGAGGGCCATGCCCAAAAAGTCCTGGAGGACCAGGGGCGTTTTCAGCCACAGGCAGGTCAGGACCCCCGCCATCACCAGCTCCGTGCAGGAGAGCAGGGAGGTCTTCACCGGGCCGATGTCCCGGACCCCCTGCAGGTAGAGGGTGAAGGCCGCCGCCGTCCCCACGAGGCCGATGAGCAGCGAGTAGAGCACCACTTCCCCGTCGATGGTCACAGGAATGGTCCAGCAGCGGGAGAGGAAAAACAGGAACCCGCCGCCTATCAGCATCCCCCAGCCGGTGACCGCCGGACTGCCGTAGACTTTCAGCAGCTTCACCGGCAGGGCCGAGTAGACCACCACCATGGCCGCCCCCACCAGGCCCCAGGCCAGGGCCCTGGGCGACAGGACCAGGGTGTGGATGTCCCCGTGGGTGGCCAAGAAAAAGACCCCCACCGCCGCCACCAGCAGCGCGGAAAACTCCCACCGGGTCGGCAGCCGCCGGGTGGTAAAGCAGACATAGAACATGACCATCATCTGCCCCAGATAGTTCAGGGCCGTGCCCGTGGCCGAGTTAGAGTAGATGATGCACTGCATATAGGTGAACTGGCAGGGCATCAGCCCCACCACCGCAAAGAGGACCAGCCGGAGAGCATCTCGTTTCACCGTCCAGACCTGCCGCAGCTCCTGCGGCTGGCGGAGGGCCAGGACCCCCAGGATGACCACCCCGGCAATGAGCATCCGGACGGTGATGATCCAGCTGTTCTCAATGCCCTTTTCGTTGGAGAGAAACTGCCCCACAGTCCCGGAGAATCCCCAGCAGATGCCGCCGAACACGGCGCACAGCGTCCCCCGCAGGGCTACATTTTTCGATGACATGGCAGGCTCCTCCCTCGGCTCAGTGCAGGTGGGTTTCCTGCTCCAGGGTCCGGTAGTCTAACTTGCCCCGCTCGGTCAGGGGCAGGGCGGCCCGGAAGAAGTAGGCTGCCGGGAGCAGATAGTGGTTCAGGCTGCCCTTGCAGCGGACCCGGAGGGCCGCCTCCACTGCCGCCGGGTCCGCGCCGTCCCGGAGGACCACATGGGCCACGGGCAGGGTCTCCCCGCCCCGACTCTGCCCGGCCACCACGGCGCAGGCCGCCACCTGCGGCTCCTGCAGCAGGCACTCTTCAATGACATTGGGAAAAATTTTAAACCCGTTCCGGGAGATCATCCGCTTGATGCGGCCGGTGATGAACACGCTGCCGTCCTCGGCCACATAGCCCACGTCCTTGGTCCAGATCCAGTCCTTCCCTTCCGGACCGTGCTGGCACACCTGGCCGTCGGCCTCCGGCATGGAGTAGTAGCCATTCATGACCGTGTCGCTGTGGATGAGGATCTCCCCCTGCTCGCCGGGAGGCAAGGCCCGTCCGGTGTCCGGGTCCACGGCCACGATCTCGCAGCCGGGCAGCGGTCGGCCCACGCTGCCCACCTGCCGCCAGGGGCCGTAGTTCAGGCAGACGATGCCGCAGACCTCGCTCATGCCGTACTCCTTCACCAAGGGCGCAGAGCAGCCCCGCTGGGCTAAGAAGTCGTTGATGCGCCGCTCCATCTCCGCCGAGAGCGCGTCGCCACCGTTGCGGGGATTCTTCAGAAAAGACAGGTCCGCCGTCTGGGCGGTGGGGCTGGTCAGCAGAAGCTGCCAATAGGAGCTGGTGCCGCTGACCTGCTCTGGGCGATAGCGCAGCAGCAGGTCCCCCAGGGCATCCGGCTGAAACAGGGGCACCAGGATCACCGCCATGCCCAGGCACAGGGGCACATGGATGCACTGGCACAGGCCGAAGGCCGCAAAAGGGGGCAGCAGGGTCAGGTTGGACCCCCAGCCCAGCTCGGTCTCCCCCTGGGTGTATTGCAGCAGGGAGGCCCGGAAGGCCCGGCGGGAAAGCATGACCCCCTTGGCCGGGCCGGTGGTCCCGCCGGTGTAGGTGATGGCCGCAGGCTCTTCCCATCGCTGGGTGTCCGGCTGGACATCGGTGGGCTCCCGCAGGAATTCCTCCCAGGCCAGGCACCCGGCTCCCCGGCAGGTCTGCCAGCTCCCCACCCGGAGCTTTTCCCCAAAGGCCGGTGCAACATAGGGAGCGATGGGCAGGCAGACAAAGTGCTCCGCCGGGGAGGAGTCCCGGTTCTCATAGACTTTGCGGAAGGACACCTCCAAAATCAGGACCACCCGGGAGTTGGCCCGGGTCAGGTAGCCCTCCACCTCTGCGGGGCTCAGCTTCATGTCCACCCAGTTGGCCACCGCGCCGATGCGGTCGATGGCATAGAAGGCCGCGATGGTCTCCGGGGTGTTCATAGAGAGGATTGTGACGAACTCCCCGGGCTGCACGCCCAGGGCCCGCAGCCCGGCCTCCGCCCGGCGGATCAGGTCGAAAAACGCCCCGAAGGTCAGGGTGTGGTCTCCGCAGCGCAGGGCCGGGCAGTCCAGCTTGTCCCCCTTCCCCTGCCACAGGTCCTCAAAGATGGCGTGGCCCATGTTACAGCAGGGTCAGCTTGGGGCCGCCGTCGGGGTTGCGGTCGGGGCCGTTGGGGCCGGAGCGCTTGTTGACAGCGATGCTGTCGGGGTCGATGGTGGCCTTCTTCAGCATCAGGCCGGGGATGCCGGAGGCAGCGGCCATGTTCGCGCACTGGACCTGCATATAGGGGAAGAGCTGATCATAGACCTCCCCGTGGATCTGCCGCTTGACCCAGTCCTCGGTGGCCCCGGTGCAGGAAAACACGCCCACCAGCTCCACGGAGAGGGTGAACTTGCCCCCGGCGAATTCCTTGTCCCGCAGGGTCTGCTGCAGCTTGCCGATGCAGCGGCTGCCGTCGGGCGTGAAGCTCACGTTCAGGGAGAAGGCACTGTCCAGCTGGACCTGCCCGGGCTTTTCCAGTTTATTGCTCAGGTGGAGTTCCTGTACTTTCTGAGTGAGTAAGGATGCGTTTGCCATAGTTATCTTCCTTTCATGATGCAGATAAGATCTGACTCTATCATACACAGCGCGGCGCGGAAAGTCCAGATTTTTTCTAACAGCTCAGGAAAGGTCCCGTTCCTATCTCTTGGCCGCAGGTCTCCTCCCACGTTCCCGCGCGCCCAGCCGGTGGGCGCGCCATGGACAGCCTGCCGATCCGGAGCCGCAGGCACGATGGCAAGATGCGACCCACAACGCGGCAGCGCATCCCCCACCTCAACGGGGTCCAGGGGCAACGCCCCGGCGCTCTTTTCTCCCCATTTTCTCCGGAGAAAATGGGGGAGATAACAAC
>CAYNZG010000194.1:0-3659 GCA_964401525.1 uncultured Ruminiclostridium sp. | reverse complement strand
CAAACAAGAAATCAAAATCATAATAAAATGCCCTTCCGACCAAGGGAAGGGCATTCTGGAGAGAATACAGATCAGGGGAGCAGGCTCAGGACCAGAGTCAGGACCACGAAGACCAGAGCGACCCACTTTGTCCACTTGGCCAGCTTGGCGTCCGCAGATTTTGCCTGGGTCTTGGACAGGAAGGACTCGGTCGCGCCGCCGATGGTGCCCAGGCCGGAGTGCTTGCCGGACTGGCCCAGCACGAAAACGATGAGGACGATGCCCGCCAGGACCTGGAGGATAGAAATGATGGTAGTAGCCATATTTGGTAGTTCCTTTCGCTTAACTGATATCTGATATGATCGATCTATAGAATTCCCGGAACGGGAAGGATAGTTGACTACCCTGTATCCTAACACAAGATGCTATATTTTGCAAGCATTTTTCGGGAAAAAGGCCTCACCAGAGGGTAAAAAGAAGCTTGGCGACCTCGGCCCGGGTGACGGTGTCCGTGGGCCGGAGCGTGCCGCCGGAACCGCTGAGCACGCCCAGTCCCACCAGGGTGCTCACATGGTCCTTGGCCCAGGTGGGGACCTTGGCGCTGTCGGAAAAGCTCTTCAGGGAGGCGGTGGGGTAGCCCTGGGCCAGCAGGCGGCCCAGGATGGTCATGGCCTCAGCCCGGGTGATGGAGGCCTTGGCGTTGGCGTAGACCTTCCCGTCGGCGGCGGTGCTGCCCTGCATGATCTCCAGGGCGTAGAGAGCCTTGACAGCGTTCCGGTCCCAGCTGGGGATGGCGGCGGCATCGGCATAGGGCAGGGAGACGCTGGCGTAGTCGTTCAGGTCCAGGCCCAGCCAGCGGGCGGTCATGAGGGCGAAGTCGCCCCGGGTGATGGAGCGGTCGGGATAGAACCAGGTCTTGCCCCCGGCCTGGATGCCAGTGATGATGCCCCGGTCGTTGAGACGAGCGGTGTAGTCCCTGGCCCAATGGCTGCCCATGTCGGCAAAGGCGGTCTGGGCGGCGGCAGCAGACACCGTGACGGAGCCCCGGCCCAGGTTGCCGCAGCGGTCGGCGGCGGTGACGGTGACCTGGTGGGGGCCGGCGGTCAGCCCGGACAGGCTGGCGGTGAGAGTCCCGGCGGCAGCGTCGAAGGTGAAGGCGGCGGGGCGGCCGTCCACGGTCAGGGTGACGCGGTCCTGGGCGAGGCTGTTCTTCGTGTTGTCCGTCAGCCGGGCGGTGATCTTGGTGCCGCTGGCGGTGACCTTGACGGTGGGGGCGGTGGAGTCCCAGCCGCTCTGGTTGGAGAAGACCAGCTGGTCCAGCCAGAGAGTGCCGCTTGTGCGGCTCCCCGTGAGGGTCAGTCCGGTGAAGATGGTGGCCCCGATGGGCACAGAGGAGGTGACCCGCTTCCAGCCGGAGAAGTTCAGGGTGGTGAGGGCCTGGGTCAGGGTCTTGCCGTCTGGGCCTTCAAAAGTGGCGGACAGGCTGTTGCCAGACTGGTCGCCATAGACCCACAGGGAGAGGACCTGGTGGGTGTCCTCTAAGGGGAAGGCGGCGGTGAGCTGGGCTTGCTGCTCTTTTAATGTATAGTCGGCCCGCACGCTCTGCGTTCCGTATTTTATATAGGAGGACTTGGCCTCGACGGAGAGCTTGGCCTCCCGGCTTTGGAAAAAGAGGTCCACGCCCTCGAAGTCCGACAGCAGGGTGTACTGGGCGGGGGCATCCACCGTCACGGCGATGGTCTTGGCGTAGTTCCCGGCGGCGACGGTGATCTTGCCGGTGCCGGAGGTCTTGCCTGCGGTGAATTTGCCGTCGGCGGTGATGGTGCCCACGGCGGGGTCTGCCGTCCAGGTGAAGCAGGTGTCGCCGCCGGTGAGCTTGATGGTGCGGTAGGAGGCTGCGGCGTTCAGGTCAATGGTCTGGCCGGGGGTGAGGGTCAGGGAGGAGACGCCCTTGCCGGTGGCCTTGTTGGTCACAGAGATGGTGTCCGGGGTGTCGTACACCTGGATCCTGGTGGACCCGGAGACCCCGCCGGAGGCGGCGGTGACGGTGTAAGTCCCGGTCTTCGCCGGGGCGGTGAACAGGCCGCTGTCGCTGACGGTGCCGTCAGAGGCGGACCAGGTCACCTCGCCGGGGAGGGACTCCATGGGGTACCAGCCGGTGTCCATGGCGGTGGCGGTGCACAGGGTGGAGGCTCCGGCCAGGAGGGTAAGGCTGGTGGGGGTCACATAGAGGGAACCGGCTTTGCCAGTGGGGTCCAGGTTGGACACTAAGAAGATGGCGTTGGTCACCGAGCGGGGCGTGCCCTCCGAGGGGCTGTTGATCATGGAGGAGCCGGTGTAGTCCGGATAAGTGGACACCATGGTGGTGGAGCCGCCGCCGTCCAGCAGGACTGCGTCCGTGCAGCCTAGCTCCTGGAGCCGCTGGGCCACCATCTTGATGGTCGCGCCCACGCTGTGGCCGCTCTGGCGGCCGTCGATGGTGTAGAAGATCACCTTGCCGTCGCCTTGGATGCCCACGGCGGTCCGGGGGGCGGCGGTGGATGCGTCCAGGCCGTTCACCACCTGCCCGTTGTCTAACAGGCGATACATGGCGCCCACGGCGCAGTCGATGTCGTTCCAGCGGCTGTCGGGGCTGAAGACCTCAATGTCTACGGTATCTCCCGGCTGAAGGGAACGGGCCATCTCCAGGAACCATTCCACGCCGGTGCCGATGATGGACAGGACGAACTTGCCCTCGGGGATGGCGGTGGCACCGGTGGCCTCGATGACCTGCTCCACCCGGCAGGAGACCAGGGAGCCGATCTTGAGCTGGTTGGCGGTGGTCAGGGCGGTGCCGCTGGTGCCGGTGACCGGCTGGCCTTCCGCGGTGGAGACGGGGGTGAGGATCACGTCTACCCCGGCCTTGGTGTTCTTGGTGGTGGAGCCGAAGTCATCGGTGAAGAGGTAGTAGCCGTTCCCGTCCCGGATCTTGTTGATGTCCGTGATCTTCAGGGAGCAGCCTTTGAAGTCGGCCCGCATGGTCAGGTCCGGCTTGCCGATAATGGCGCTGCCGTTCCGGTCAAAGCCGATGGCGCTCAGGTAAGAGGCAGAGGAGCGCAGAAGGCCGTCGGTGACTACCAGGCCCAGAGGGTTGCCCGTGGCCATGACGTAGTAGTCGCCGTTGATGCCGCTGAGAACACGGTCGCCGCCCTTTTCCAGGTCCTTGGCCATGGACAGGACCGACTGCTTTGTCAGCACCGAGGAGCCATAGCTCACTTTCGGGGAGACGCTGGCCGAGGGGGCGTAGGTCACATAGTTTTCTGTGCGCAGATCCGAGCGTGAGGCGCTCCACATCACCTCGCGGGTCAGGGTGGTGTCATCGCAGATATCCAATGTATAGGAATAGATCCGCGTGCCCAGGGCATAGGAAGCCAGGGCGGTGGTGGAGAGAAGGGCCGCGCAGAGGACCAGAGCGGTCACGCGGCGAAGGATGGGTCTCATAGGTGTCTCCTTTCCAGAGGGTAGGGGTTCGATCGGTCACTATAATATTGTATCATAGGGGTCTATGGCCGTAAAGGGAAGAAAATCGAAAGAAAATTGAAAAAAGTGCAATTTAGGGGTTGACATTTACGGCAAGGGGTGGTAATATAACCAAGCTGTCGCGAACGACGGCCCACGAGAGCGAAAAAGTTGTTGAAAAA
>CAYNZG010000193.1:0-3671 GCA_964401525.1 uncultured Ruminiclostridium sp. | reverse complement strand
TCCCCGTGGTGGATGACGGGGCCGGGGAATGGATGCGGGACCGCATCGCCCAGGTGAAGGCGGAGCAGGACTCCATCGGCGGCCTCATCGAGTGCGCCGTCCTGGGCCTGCCCGTGGGCCTGGGGGACCCCATGCTGGACGGCATGGAGAACCGCATCGCCCGCCTGCTCTTCGCCATCCCCGCGGTGAAGGGGGTGGAGTTCGGCGCGGGCTTCCAGGCGGCCAACATGCGGGGCAGCCAGAACAACGACCCCTTCTACATGGACGGCGACCGGGTCCGGACCCGCACCAACCACGCCGGGGGTATTTTGGGCGGCATCACCAACGGGATGCCCCTGCTGGTCCGGGCGGCGGTGAAGCCCACCCCGTCCATCGCCCGGGAGCAGGACAGCGTGAGCCTGTCCCGGAAGGAGGACACCAAGCTGACCATCCAGGGCCGCCACGACCCCTGCATCGTCCCCCGGGCGGTGCCCTGCGTGGAGGCCGCCGCCGCCATTGCCGTTTACGATGCCCTCCTGGAACAGGAGAGAGGATAACAAAGGAGAGAAGCCCCAATGAGCTTAGAAGAACTGAGAAAAGAGATCGATGCCATCGACGACGTGCTGGTCCAGGCCTTTGCCGACCGCATGGACATCGTGGCCCAGATCGGCGAGGCAAAGAAGCTGATCGACAAGCCCGTGCTGGATGCCGGGCGGGAGCGGGCCAAGCTGGCGGACATCGCCTCCAAACTCCCCCCGGAGCTGGAGCAGTACGGCTACACCCTCTGGTCCATGCTCTTTGAGATCAGCCGCAGCTACCAGAGCGCCCTGAACCCCAAGCCCTCCGCCCTGCGCCTGGAGATCGAGCGGGCCATGGAGACCACCCCCAACCTCTTCCCCCCCAGCGCCACGGTGGCCTGCCAGGGCACCGAGGGGGCCTACGCCCAGCTGGCCTGCGAGAAGGTCTTCAAGCACCCCCAGATCATGTACTTCGGCAGCTTTGACAGCGTCTTTACCGCCGTGGAGCAGGGCTTCTGCCAGTATGGCGTGCTCCCCCTGGAGAACAGCACCGCCGGTTCCGTGACCCAGATATACGACCTCATGATGAAGCACCACTTCAAGATCGTCCGGGCCACCCGGCTGAAGATCGACCACAACCTGCTGGCCAAGAAGGGCACCTGCCTGGAGGACGTGAAGGAGATCTTCTCCCACGGCCAGGCCATCAGCCAGTGCAGCGCCTTCTTAGAGCCTCTGCGGGAGCGGGGCGTGAAGATCACCCCCTGCGAGAACACTGCCGTGGCCGCCCAGCAGGTGGCAGCCTCCGACCGGAACGACGTGGCGGCCATCTGCTCCCACAACTGCATGGAGCTCTACGGCCTGGACCGCCTGGCCGGGAACATCCAGGACCAGGGCAACAACCACACCCGGTTCATCACCATTTCCAAGGACCTGGAGATCTTCCCCGGCGCGGATAAGACCAGCCTCATGATGGTCACCCCCCACCGGCCCGGTGCCCTGTATCAGGTCCTGGCCCGGTTCTATACCCTGGGGCTGAACGTCATCAAGCTGGAGAGCCGCCCCATCCCCGACCGGGACTTTGAGTTCATGTTCTACTTCGACCTGGAGACCTCCGTCTACTCCGATGAGTTCATTCGGATGATCGACGACTTGGACACCATCTGCGATGAGTTCCAGTATCTGGGCAGCTACAGTGAGGTGATCTGATGAAATGCGGACTGTTGGGGGAGAAGCTGGGCCACAGCTACTCCCCGGAGCTCCACGCCTTTTTCGGAGACTATGACTACGACCTGTTCGAGGTCCCCCCGGCGGAGCTGGGGAACTTCCTCAAGACCGAGGATTTTCAGGGCCTCAACGTGACCATCCCCTATAAAACGACCCTGTACGACCTGTGCGACAACCTCACCGAGGCCGCCCGGACCATCGGCAGCGTGAACACCGTGGTGAAGAAGCCCGGCGGCTTCCTCCTGGGCGACAACACCGATGCCGCCGGGTTCGAGGGCATGGTCTGGAAGAGCCGGGTCCGCATCCTGGGCCGCAAGTGCCTGGTGCTGGGCTCCGGCGGGGCCAGCCTGGCGGTGCAGTACGTCCTGCGGAAGCTGGGGGCCGAGGAGGTGGTGGTCATCTCCCGCTCTGGGCCAGACAACTACGACAACCTGGACAAGCACGCTGACGCGGCGGTCATCGTGAACACCACCCCCGTGGGGATGTTCCCCCACACCGCCGCTGCCCCCGTAGACCTGCGGGACTTCCCCCGGTGCGAGGGGGTCCTGGACGTGATCTATAACCCCGCCCGCACCGCCCTCATCCAGCAGGCGGAGGCCCTGGGCATCCCCTGCCTGGGGGGCCTGTACATGCTGGTGGAGCAGGCCCGGTGCGCCAGCCAGGTCTTTTCTGGTCGGCCCCTGCCCGCCATCCGGGCCAAGGAGGCCTACAGCACCCTCAGCAGCCGGAAGGAGAACCGCATCCTGGTGGGGATGCCCGGCAGCGGCAAGAGCACCGTGGGCCGGGAGCTGGCCCGGCTGCTGGACCGCCCCTTCGTGGACAGCGACGAGGAGCTGGAGAAGGTCCTGGGCATGTCCGCCGGGGACTACATCCTGAAAGCGGGGGAGGAGGCCTTCCGGGCCCAGGAGACCGCCGTCCTGGCCCAGCTGGGCAAGCTCTCCGGCTTAGTCATCGCCACCGGCGGCGGCGCCGTCACCCGGCCGGAGAACTACTTCCACCTCCACCAGAACGGGGTCATCTTCTTCCTGGAGCGGGAGCTGTCCAAGCTGCCCAAGCGGGGCCGCCCCCTGTCCCTGCGGGGGAACCTCCAGGATATGTACACCATGCGTCTGCCCATGTACCGGCGGTTCGCTGACATCATCGTACCCAACGAGGGGACCCCCGAGCAGGTGGCCCGGAACATGGAGGAGACCTATGAACATTTTAGTAATTAACGGGCCCAACCTGAACATGCTGGGCATCCGGGAGCCGGACCTCTACGGCAAGGCCGACTACGCCGCCCTGGTGGAGCTGGTGGAGGACACCTGCGCCCAGGCGGGGCTGGAGGTGGAGATCTTCCAGTCCAACCACGAGGGGGCCATCGTGGACAAGATCCAGGCGGCCTACGGCACCAAGGACGGCATCGTCATCAACCCCGCCGCCTACACCCACACCAGCGTGGCCATTCTGGACGCGCTGAAGGCCGTGGCTCTCCCAGCGGTGGAGATCCACATCTCCGATGTGTCCCAGCGGGAGGACTTCCGCCAGGTGTCCTACGCGGGCATGGCCTGCATCAAGACCTTCATGGGCCTGGGCTTGGAGGGCTACCGCCAGGCCATCCTGTACCTGAAGGACTACCTGGAGGCCCAAAAGGGCTGATCTCCCCGATTTCGACAGAATAAGACGGTCCCCTCCCGGTCCGACACCGGGAGAGGGGACCGGGCAAAAAGACATCCCGCCCCCGCGCCTTGACGGCAGCGGGGGCGGGATGCTATGCTTTTCTCGACAAAAACAAAAGAAGCACGATCTTAAATCGTGCTTCTTGGTGGAGGAGGGTGGATTCGAACCACCGAAGTCGTCGACAACAGATTTACAGTCTGCCCCCTTTGGCCACTCGGGAACTCCTCCATATGAACTTGGAGCTGGTGGACGGACTCGAACCCCCGACCTGCTGATTACAAATCAGCTGCT
>CAYNZG010000192.1:0-3673 GCA_964401525.1 uncultured Ruminiclostridium sp. | reverse complement strand
CTCCAATCGTCCCTGGAAGCCCAACGTCAAGCGTGTGAAGGCGATTGTCAATGGCTCCCCCAAGCACGTCTATGTGTGCACTCATTGCCTCCGTTCTGGCAAAGTCACCCGCGCAGTCTAATAGACAGAGCAATAAAAAGCACAGGCTCAGCCTGTGCTTTTTTTATGCCCGAAAAGAGAAGCCGGTGCCTCCCGCAGGGCCCCATTTTCTCCGGAGGAAATGGGGAAAAGAGCGCCGGGGCTCCGCCCCTGGACTCCGGCGGGGGAAGGGGATATCCTGCCAGGAAGGTGCCACTTCTCCTACGGCTTTGGTCCCGTTGTCGATACGCTGTCCATGGCGCGCCCAACGCTGGGCGTGCGGGGACGGGGGCGAAGCCCTGTGGGGGAGGGCATTGAAAGGGAGCTGTCCGAGTGAGAAAGTTTTTGGCAGTCTCTCACCGGTATAGTCAGTGTTTGTTCCTGTTATGCTGGCCGCGCTCTCTGAAAGAGAAGCGTGCTGCCAACTCTTGACAGACCGGGCCGCGGGCTTTACAATGACAAGGATAATGTATCGTTTGGAGGCAGGGGAGGACCTGTCCGGGAAACAGGAGGCGCGGACCGTGGAATATCAGGTGCAGATGATTTATGAACCGGAGGACATTGCGGCCTTGGTGAAGGCGCTGGACTACCGGCGGCAGCCGGACAAAAACCTGCGGCGAGCCACCAAGATCGGCTATCCCTTGTTCGGTGTGCTGCTGATCCTTTCCGGCGTGGGCGTCCTCATGGCCATGGTCACGGCGGGGCTGTTTTCCCTTGTCACGTTTTTGATCACGGTGCTCACCCTGCTGGGAGGTGTGGCGCTCCTGCGCCGGTCTGACACCCGGGCCATGGCCAAGCGGTCCTGGAAGCGGTACCCCAACAAGGGCCTCACGATGACGTATACGTTTTACAAGGACCACTTTGAGGAGACCGACGAGGTCTCCGGGGAGAACACCTTCCAGTATCTCTCCATCACCAGCGTAAACGAGGACGAGAACCACTACTTCCTCTTCACCGCCACCAACGCAGCCCATATGCTGCGGAAGGATGCCTTCCTCCAGGGGGACCCGGCTTCCTTTGGCGAGTTTATCCATTTGCAGGCGGCGGTCCTGGTGGACCCCGTGGAATGACCTGCCTGCGCAGGCTGTATCGAAAGGAGAACGCCCTATGAGTATCTTTAACAACGAGAGCATTTTGGCTTGGCTGAAGTATTTTTCCGATAACACCGATGTTGACCTGGCCTCCATCCGCATCCTGGACATCACCGGGGACAACAAGAACCTGATGCCCACCGTGCAGGCCAACCGCTCCGTGCTGGTCTTCACCGACGGCAACCACCCCGAGGTCTTTTACAACATGTGGGACAACGGCATGGGCAACTGCGAGGTCTGGTACAACGAGGGCTCCGAGCCCAGCGGTGCCATGAAGCACAACCTGCTCTCCGAGATGATCGACCGGGGCGTGAACGTCTCTGCCGCCATGCTCATCACCAACCCCGATGCCCATACCGGCTACCGCACGGGCCTGGAGAACAACCTGTTTTCTCCCGGCTCCATCCGCTATGTGGCCCCGGAGATCCGGGCCGTCATCATGAACAAGCTGAACCTGGATGAGTCCGACAACATCTGCGTGGTCTCCGGCGAGAGCATCGCCGTGGAAGCTGCCATCGCCGCCCGCCGGGGCAAGGTGGTGGCCGTGGAGTATAAGGACGGCGACTTCCAGACCATGGAGGAAAATGTGGTCCGCTTTGGTCTGCGCAACGTGACCATCGTCCCCCACATGGAGGGCTGGTCCCACCAGTGGCCGGTGCCGGACGTGGCCTTCTTGGTGGCCTCTCCCAAGCTGGACATGGAGCTGAAGACCCTGGTGCGGGTGAACCCCAAGATCCGCGTGGTCATCTATACCCTGGAGTTCAACTATATGAGCCGCATCCCCGGGATGCTGTGGGACAACCACATCAAGCCCACCGAGATCATGCAGCTGGAGGTCTCCAAGGTGGGCCGCCGGGACGAGATCGAAGTCCAGCCCGCCCCCTGGATCTTCTCCGGCCAGGCCGAGGACGAGGCGTAAGAGAAAAATCCCTTCAAATTTCCGGAAAAAACGGGAAATTTACCGCTTGACAGGCCCTTATCCTGTGATATAATAATGCCTAACTTATAAAACCGATGAAACAGCTATGATGGAGACAGTAAGCTCTGCGGAGCCCCAAAGCGATCCGGGGAGGGTGAAAGCCCGGAGGTAGTACGCAGACGTCTGAATATCCCTCCTGAGCTGCACGCCGAACGGCCCGGGGCCAAGTAGGTCGTTGCCGGATTCCCCCGTTATAGGGAGCGCGTATGATAGTACGCAGGTAACAGGTGGTATAACGAAGCTTTTCAGGCCTTCGTCCTTTTACGGGGACGAAGGCTTTTTTGACCGTCTCAGAACGGTAAGTTGCTGCACATTGGAGGTAGACACCATGAAAAAGAATGGACTGGTAGAATTCCGGTGGCATGGCCGGGGCGGACAGGGCGCCAAGACGGCCTGCCTGCTGCTGGCAGATGCCGCGTTTGCCGCGGGCAAGTTTGTCCAGGGCTTCCCGGAATACGGCCCGGAGCGCATGGGCGCGCCCATCACGGCCTATAACCGCATCAGTGACACCCGCTGCTCCGTCCACTGCAACATCGAGGACCCCGACTATGTGGTGGTGGTGGACGAGACCCTGCTGGACACGGTGGACGTGACCCGGGGCCTGCAGCCCGACGGGGCCGTCATCATCAACACCCCCAAGGCCCCCGCCGAGATCCGGCGGAAGCTGCGGGGCTGGAAGGGCCGGGTGTGCACCCTGGATGCCCGGCGGATCTCCGAGGAGACCCTGGGCCGGAACTTCCCCAACTCCCCCATGCTCAGCGCGGCCGTGAAGGTCAGCGGCGTGCTGGAGGAGGCCCAGTTCATGGGCGACATGGAGGCGAGCTTCCAGCACAAATTTGTGGCAAAGCCCCAGGTGGTGGCCGGGAACATGGCCGCCCTGCGGAAATCTTGGGAGGAGGTACAGGCAGAATGAAAAAGCTGACCGCAAAAGAGATCACAGAGACCAGCACTTGGCAGGAGATGACCATCGGCGGCGAGGTCTACGAGCCTGCCACCTCCAAGCTGACCAACACCGGTGCCTGGCGGACCAACACCCCCGTGCTGGATGTGGCCAAGTGCCGCAACTGCCTGCTGTGCGTGCCCTACTGTCCTGACAGCTCCCTGCCCGTCCTCTACGGTCGGCTGGTGGGCATCGACTACTATCACTGCAAGGGCTGCGGCATCTGTGCCGAGGTATGTCCCTTCGGTGCGCTGTCTATGAAAGAAGGTGGCGAGGTATGAATTATAACGAACGACTCTCCGGCAACGAGGCTATCGCCTTTGCCATGAAGATCCCGACGTGATGGCGGCCTTCCCCATCACCCCCTCCACGGAGATCCCTCAGTACTTTGCCCAGTATGTGGCCAACGGCGAGGTGAACACCGAGTTCGTGCCCGTGGAATCCGAGCACAGCTCTATGTCCGCCTGCATCGGCGCAGAGGCAGCCGGAGCACGGGCAGTGACCGCCACCTCCTCCTGCGGCCTGGCCCTCATGTATGAGATGATGTATGTGGCCTCTTCCAGCCGCCTGCCCATCACCCTGGCC
>CAYNZG010000191.1:0-3685 GCA_964401525.1 uncultured Ruminiclostridium sp. | reverse complement strand
TTTTTCAACAACTTTTTCGCTCTCGTGGGCCGTCGTTCGCGACAGCTTGGTTATAATATCACCCTTCTCTGGAAAAGTCAACCCCTAATTTTCAATTTTTTCGACTTTTTTCATTTTTTCTGAAAACGGGCCGAAAACAGCAGGATCACGCCCCCCAGGAGGCCGTTCCCCCACAGGAGCAGATCCCCCGTCAGAAGGCCGGTCCAGAGAGGAGCCGCAGCCAGGCAGACCAGCAGAGCAGCCCCGGTGAGCCATCGGATCCTCCCCCGCCCCGGACGGCCCAGGAGGCGGGCCAGCAACCGCTCCATGCTCAGCAGCAGCAGACCCAGCAGAGCGGCATCCCCTAAGGCCCACAGGGCCGAGAGCAGCTCCTCCAGCCGCTGGAAGGCCCCGGCAAAGCCCAGGCCGGAGGCCATCTGAAAGAAGGGCCAGGCCACCTGCCTGGCCAGGTCCGCCCCCAGGCGGCCCAGCACTAAGACCTCCGCCGCCGTCAGGACCAGGAACACCCGCCCCAGGCTCCGGCGGACCCGCCGCCCGTCCTCCGGCTCCCGCTGTACCTCCTCCCGGAGGAAAAGGGCATAGCACCCCACCGCCAAGGTCCCTATAGTAGTCAGGCTCCCCAGAGCGGCCCCAGCGGCCTCTCCCGGCCCCCACAGGAGGACCTGAGACCAGTCCAGTCGGAAGACCCCAAAGAGGAGCAGGAAGAGGATCCCGCCCCCCAGAGCCCACGCAAAGAGGCGGCAGGCCCGGGCAAAGGCGGGCAGGCTCCCCGCCGCCAGATACCCGGACAACAGCAGCAGCACCGCTGCCAGCAGCCTGGGAGAGGCCCCCAGGGGACCCGCCAGCCGGGTCCCCACCCGGAGGGCCTGGGTGCAGACCAGGACCATCCCCCAGGCCAGAAAGATCCCGGCCCAGATCCGGCCCCCAACGGGGCCGAAGCCGGACAGCGGGTCCGTCAGGCCCCGTCGGCCCAGCAGCCCCGTCAGAAGCAGGACCACTGCCCCCGCTGCCAGCGGACACAGCCACGCCGCTCCACCGGCGGCACCTGACCGCTCGGGCAGGACCTCGGTCCCCAGGGGGACCAGGGTCAGGAACAGCACCGTCATCATCTGTTGGCAGGAGATCCTCTGCCGGGTCATAGGCCCCCTCCTCTCGTCTCTGCGCCCTCCCGGGCGATCTCTGCGGTCAGGTCCGCCGCCAAAGCGGGAAAGGCCCCTTCCCAGGTCCGGGAGAGCTTCGGCCACTGCAGCAGGTGCTGTAGGCCCACCGCTTTCTGCAAACCCGTGCCGTCCAGCTCCGCCTGCTGCATGGCCCGCAGGGCGGCGGTCATGGACCGGGCCACCTGCTCCTCCAGAGCCTGCCGCTCGACCGGAGAGAGCGATCCTGCGCCCTCCAGGCGGCAGCAGACCGACACCGCCGCCGGGACATCTCCCTGCCAGCGGACCGCGGCCTGCCGCCCCACGCTGCGGAGAGACACCGCTCTCACCCCCACCGCAGCCGTCCAGCAGATGCTCTCCCCCCGCAGCAGGGCCGCCCCCAAGGCAGCCTCTCCGGTGAGCCGAAGGGGGAAGGCTCCATCCTTATATATAGTATAGCCGCCGAAGGTCAGGGATCCCCCGGAGACCTCCAGCACCGGCAGCAGCAACGGCTCTCCGGCGGCCACCGCCGCCGCAGCCTCCCGGAGGGTCACGGGCACAAAGCCCCGGCCATCCTCGCCTGCCGCCTGCAGGACGGACATCCGCCGGGGCAGGTCGCTCCCGCTGCGGAAGACCTGGGACAGGTCCGCCGTCTGCACCACCCAGAGCTGGCTCTCGGTGCTCTGCTGCAGGTCCTGAAAGCCATAGTCCAGCACAGCCTCCAGGGCCCCGGCGGCGGTCTGGGCCAGGAGGAGATGCTCCACATGGGCGCAGCTCACCACCGCCTCGCCGCTGACTGCCAAGTCCTCCACCCCCTGGGCGGGGGTCTCGCCCCAGCCGACATAGACGGCAGCGGCCTGGTCCTCCCGGCTCTCGGCCCCGCCATAGACCCGCAGGCCCCCGGCGGAAGGCTCCATCCCCAGCACGCCCAGGACGGCAGTGTTCTCCGTCTCCCGGCTCTGGGGCAGGCCGCAGGCCGTCAGAGAGAGGGCCAGGAGCAGGGCCAGCACCGGCCAACGCACCGCCCCCTTCATCCCTGCCGCCTCCGGTTCCGGGGATGCAGGCTGGCCTCCCGGAGCTTCTGCCAGGGCCGGGGCCAGCGGATGACCCCATTGCTCCGGTCCCGCCCGGCGGCAAAGGGCGTCAGGTAGGGGACCCCGAAGCTCTCCAACCGGGCCAGGTGGCACGCCAGCAGCCCTGCTGCCGCCGCCACCCCGAAGAGGCCCGCGAGGCTGGCAGCGATGACCAGCCCGAACCGCCAGATCCGCAGGGCGGCGGAGAACTCCTGGCTGGGGACGGTGTATCCGGCGATGCCCGCCACGGCCACCGCGATGAGGACCACCGGGGAGACGATCTTGGCCTCCACCGCAGCCGTCCCCACCACCAGACCGCCCAGGATGGATACTGTCTGGCCGATGGGCCCCGGCAGGCGCAGGCCCGCCTCCTGGACGATCTCAAAGGCCAGCAGGAGGATGAGCACCTCAAAGACCGTGGAAAAGGGCACGTCGGCCTTGGCCTCGGCGATGGACCAGGCCAGCCGGGCGGGGATCATCTCCGGGTGGAAGTTCACCGCCGCCACATAGACCCCCGGCAAAAACAGGGACAGCAGCATGCACACATACCGCAGCACCGACAGGCAGGAGGCCGCCACCCAGTTCTGGGACCGGTCCTGGCCCGTCCGGAAAAACTGACCCACGGTGCCAGGCAGGAGATATCCTAAGGGCAGCCCGTCCACCAGGACCCCTACCCGGCCCTCCACCAGCCCGGCGCAGAAGCGGTCCGGCCGCTGGGTGTAGGCCGCCAGGGGGAAGGGGGTCTTGACCTCGTCGGCGATGAGCTCCTCCAGACAGGCCGTCTGCAGCAGCTCGTCGGTGTCGATGGCCTCCAGCCGGGCCCGGACCCGGGCCACCAGGTCCGGGTCCGTGAGGCCGTCGATGGAGAGGATGTCGATGGGGGTCACCGTCTGCCGCCCGGCCACCACCTCCGTCACCCGCAGCTCCGGGGCCCGGAGCCGACGGCGGACTAAGGAGGTGTTGGTCCGCAGGGACTCCACGAAAGCGTCCATGGACCCCTTCAGGGAGGGCTCGTTCTCCGGGGCGCTGATGGACCGCTTCTCCTCGGTGGCCACGGCGTAGGCGATCATCTCCCCGTTCCCCGGGAAGTCGAAGACCACGCTCCCCTCCACCAGGGCAAAGGCCGCCTCGTCCAGGGTCCGGCACACGGTCGCCGGGGCGTATACTAACCCCTGGAGCATCAGCCGGGCCGCCCCGGCAGGGGAGGCCGACCGCAGCCGGGGATCCATGGCCAGAGGGCGCAGGACGTAGTCGTAGAACCGCTCACCGCGGACCTGGCCCAGGATGGAAAAGACCGTTACCGCCTTGGCCGGGTCCCCGCCCAGGAGGACCTGCCGCTCCGAAAGATCCACACAGTCCTGAAAGATCGCCCGCAGCCCGTCGGCGGTGAGGGGGCCGTCGAAGCGCGGCTCCCGCCGGGGGTGGGGCGGGACCTCCGCCGCGTGGGTGTTGAACCAATGCATGGGATCTCTCCTT
>CAYNZG010000190.1:0-3700 GCA_964401525.1 uncultured Ruminiclostridium sp. | reverse complement strand
GTGTACGGCGGAACAATCAAAAACCTGACAGTCGAAGGAACAATCAATATCAGCGGAAGCGGAAGCAGCAGTTACGGAATCGGTGGCATTGTCGGACAGCTTACAGGTGCAGGAACAATTGAGCAATGTATCAATAGGGTTGATGTGACTGGAAATTATAATACCGGCGGCATTGTCGGCTTCGCAAGCGGAAGTGCAAATAAGTTGGTACAGTTATGTGTGAACGAAGGCACAATCAGCGGTAGCAATAATGTGGGTGGCATTGTCGGTCAGTTTTACGGTGCGGGCACTGCTGCGAATTGCTATAACAGAGGAAATATCTCAGCGAGTGGTGGAAATGCAGGCGGTATAGCCGGATATCTGTATGGTTCATATAGTGGAAAAAACTCGCTTTCTTCTTGTTACAGCACAGGAGATGTCACTGCATCCGATTCAAAAGCAGTCGTCGGAGCACTGTATTCCACATCGTACAGCAGTGTGACGAACTGCTATTACTTGAATTCTGCCGCAGCACCGAAAGATACAAACGCAACAGCCAAAAGCTCAGACGAGTTAAAGGCATTGGCAGCTACGCTGGGTGAAAGCTTTGTAACAGCACCGTCAGACATGAATGACGGATATCCGATGCTCAGCTTCCAAATACCTACTTACGAGCTAAGCTTTAATGTAAATGACGAAACGGCAACGGTCGTAATCGAAGGACAGACCGGCGTGCACAGCGGTTCATCATGGACTTTCAAGCTTCCGGACGGAAGTTATCCATACGAAGTTTATGCATACGGAAAGATTTCGCAGAACGGCGTAATTGAAGTAAAAGGAAAACAAGTTACACAGAATATTACATTAGTTACAGCTGGCACGAAAGAGATTAGCTTTAAAATTACACCGGCTGAGGCATCGGCGGCAGTAAGCGTATTTTTCAGAGAAACTGTCGTTGATACAGAAACAGCAGGAAAATATACTCTGCCATACGGCAGCTACACTTATCTGGTAAAAGCCAAGGGTTATGCGAAAGCCACGGGAACTCTTATTGTGGATGAAAACACAGATGCTCAAATAACTGTCAAGCTGATTCAGACGAGTGCATGGGACGGAGAAACGAAAACACAGGCAAGCGGAAACGGAACCCAAACAAGCCCATATTTGATCGAAGACGGTGAAATGCTTGCATGGTTTGC
This sequence comes from uncultured Ruminiclostridium sp., assembly GCA_964401525.1. GTDB lineage: Bacteria > Bacillota > Clostridia > Oscillospirales > Oscillospiraceae > Evtepia. The sequence continues at coordinate 2,522 of CAYNZG010000190.1, read as the reverse complement.
CGATCTTGTAAACAAAGCGTCTACAAGTACGGAGTTATATGCAGAACTGACAGATAAGATTGATTTGGGGAACAATCCTTGGACACCGATAGGAAAGGATTTTCATGAGTTCCAAGGAAGCTTTGACGGAAAAGGCTATACGGTTTCCGGATTAAATGTTTCGAATGTAACAGATGCAGGTCTTTTCGGCGTGGTAAAAAATGCTGAAATCAAAAATCTTACAGTATCCGGCTGCGTAGTCGGCACTGAAAACGCAGGTGGTATTGCGGGAGAAGTGAAGACGACCGCATGCAGCTTTACAAACTGCGGAAACGATGCGGATGTATCCGGAAAAATTGCGGGCGGAATTGTCGGAAGAAAATTTACAGATGGTATTGAATGTACATTTACAAATTGCTATAATGCCGGTAATATTACGGCAACGGAAAGAGCCGGAGGAATTATTGCGAGAAACAACGGAAGCAACAACAATTTGAAGGTATCGGGCTGCTATAATATCGGAACAATTACTTCCGATGAATATGCCGGAGGAATTCTCGGAGGAGCGGGACTGACGGTTTCTGATTCCTTTAACAGCGGAAAAGTAGTTGGTTCTGATGCCACTAAGACAGGTGCTTTTTCAACAGGGAAGTCTGATGTTGTTACAAATTGCTATTACCTTGACGGCTCAGCTAACGACAACAGCGGAAGTGCAAAAGCAGTTTCGACATTCGAGCTGCAGAAGCTTGCACTCAGCGATGAATTTGAGCATGTCAGCGGCATCAACCGAGATTATCCGGTGCTGAAATGGCAGGGATTAAAGGCTCTCAGCGGAAATGCGAGTCTTGCCGAAGATGCAGAGTTTATATTTGAAAAAGTACCGCTGTCTGTATTTTCAGAGGGTGAAGAAGCTACCAATATGCTGGCATCTACGAAACTGACATGGAAAGAAGTTTCCGGTGCAGATAAGTATGTAATTACGCTTTGGAAACAGAGCTTTACAGAGGAAGGCACACTTGAAATAAGCTTTGCGGCTGCGATTACAGATGTGAGCGGAACAACGGATACAAATGACGAAAGCAAGCTTATCTATGACTGCAAGGCGGCATTTGATGAGCTGGAGGAAGGCGTATATTACGCAGCGATTGTTCCGATGAATGAAGACGGCAGCTATATTGTGCCGACCATGGAGCAGCTTGAAGATGAAGTGATTGGCTGGGTATCGCCATATGACAGACTCAAAAAAGTTACGAACCTCAGATGGGAGGAAGGCAGAGCTTATTGGGATGCGAAAGCAAACTTCACAGAAGAAGATATTTATACTATCAACTTATATACGGTAACATATGAGGACGGTGCAGCGTCAGGTGAGCCGACATACGAGTTTTTCAGAAGTTATGAGCTCGAAGGAAATTACAGTGCAAGCGACTTCAGAAATATCTTTGCGGCAGAAACAAATTATGCGTTTACGATTATTGCACAGACAAGTCAGAATTATCAGGTTAGGTATGGACTGACAGACAGCCCGGTATCGGACATGAGCCCGGTATATATGGCAGGAACCATAGATGTACCGACAGAGGATCATGAAGACTGGATTGCGATTTCTACAGCAAAACAGTGGGTTGATCTTGCGAACATAGAGGATGTTCCGTCTGTAGACGGTGACAGCAGTTCACCGAGCATGCAGGCGGTTGAGTGGAGCAAGAACTACTACTTGACTGCTGATATTGACTTTTCAAAATTAAGTGCAGCAGATCAGGTAAAGACAAAATCTATCGGTAATGTAACGAACAGATTTTTGGGAACCTTTGACGGAAACGGTCACACAATCAAGGGTCTTACGCTCAGCGACAACGATGCGGGACTTTTCTGGTATGTAGGAAGTACAGGATATATTTATGATTTAAAGGTTGAAAATGCCAATGTTCTGTTCTCTGATAATGCGGCAGTTATCGCACAGATGAACTTCGGTAAAATCGAAAAGTGCGGTGTAATCAACTGCAACATAACAGCAGATGTCGGTGCTGTACTTGGCGGCATGGTTTCCAGAAACTACGGTATCATTCGTGAAAGCTATGTGCAGGGAGGAAGCCTGTCATCGAACAGCATGTCAGCGACAGGACACGCAGGTTTCGTAGGTTCGAGTGAAGAAGGCGGCATTATTGAACGCTGCTGGACTTCCATGGATGTTCATACGAACAGCGACTATGCAGGCGGTTTCGTCGGACTCGGATATGGCGGTACGATTCGCGACTGTTTCGCTTTGGGTGATGTTTCGGCAAGAGGCTATTCCGGCGGTTTTGCAGGCAGATCGGTTTATGAGGAGAATGTTTACGAAAACTGCTATGCGGCAGGCAAGGTGACGGTAAGCGGTGAAGAAGGACACGGCTTTATCGGCGGCAATAAGCCGGATTCCGCTTTCCAAAACGATCAATCAGAAGGTATTACGAACTGCTACTATAACGCAGCATCGCCGGCAGACGCAAACGGTGCAGAGGCAAAGACAGCAGATGAAATGAAAGAAAGTGCTTTCCTTACAG
>CAYNZG010000189.1:0-3729 GCA_964401525.1 uncultured Ruminiclostridium sp. | reverse complement strand
TTGATCACGGCTTGTTGTTGCTGTGTCGATGCGCAGATGACCGCGCTGTGGCAGCGTTCGACGTGTTGGAGGATAAGCCCTGCAACGTCTTATCGAAATTGGAAAGCTTGTAGTACACCTTTTTCCCGCCCAATTTAGAGTATGCTTTTAGGAAAGAGCCTGCCGCACCGGACGAATCACGGTAAACAGACCATGACAAATGGGTCAGATCCTGTTTTTCTTTGATCAGCTGCATAGAATTGCTCACCTCTGCGCTTATTATAGTAAATCTACTTGTCATACGTCAAGGGAATGGGCGAATCGAGCTATATCTATAAAACCCCCGCTGTGCATCCGTTCAGGATGCACAGCGGGGGGGGTTATTACAGGCAAATAGACAGGGTCTTCCCTGTCCAGCGGCAGCGGAGCAGGCCGCCGTTGGGCAGATGGTGGTCGTAAAAGCCGCAGGGCGGGTCGGTGCAGGCGGCCAGAATGGCCATGATGCACCCGCCGTGGACCACAAAGGCCGCCGTCTCCCCTTCCCTCACTTGGGTCATGCAGGACCGGAAGGCCGTCACGCAGCGGCTCCGGAAGGCCGTCACGGACTCCCCCTCCGGGATAGGCCCCTGGCAGAAGGTATCCAGCCAGGCGGCGTAGGCCGGGTCCCCGGCCAGTTCGTCGGCGGTCTTTCCCTCAAACACGCCGAAATCCGTCTCCCACAGGTCCTCCACCGGCGTGGCAGGTCGGTCCGGAAAGAGGAGCGCCGCCGTCTGGCGGGTCCGCAGGGCCGGACTGGTGAACACCACATCCGCCGTCAAATTCTGCTGCGCCAGGGCGCGGATCTGGTCCAGGCCCGCCTCGCACAGAGGCTCGTCGGTCCGGCCGATGTACCGCCGCTCCAGGTTCCCGGCGGTGGCCCCGTGGCGGATGAACAGCACCGTCTTCACAGGCAGCCCCCCAACCAGAACCCGGCCAGCATGGCCAGCTCGCAGACCGCTAAGAAAAACCCGGCGGTGTCGCCGGTGGCTCCGCCGAACTGCTTCCGGGCCATGGCCCGATACCACAGGGTCGTCAGCAGGGCGGCGATCAGGGCAGCACTGCCCCGGACCGGCTCCATCCAGACCATCCCAGCCCCGGCCGCGCAGATCAGGATCGCCATGGCCACGGTGGCCCGCCGCTTCCCGGCGTGCTCGGTGAAGGCGCACAGCATCCCCGTCCCTCTGGCGTTGGGCATGGTCACGGCGCACAGGGCGGACAAAGCCCGGGAGACCACGAAGGCCAGGGCAAACCCAGTCAGCGCCCGCCCCAGGGCGTGGTACAGCCCCAGGGTCAGCAGAAGGTACACGCCGCAATAGATCACGGCGAAGGCCCCGCAGTTGGGGTCCTTCAAAATGATCAGCTTCTTCTCCCGGCTCTGGTGGGAGGCCAGGGCATCCACCGTGTCCATATAGCCGTCCATATGTATCCCGCCGGTGATGAGCAGGGGCAGGCAGACGGCCCCCGCCGCAAACAGAAGCTCGCTGGCACCCAGCAGCCCCGCCAGCCAGCACCACAGCAGCAGACCGCCGCCGCAGAACAGGCCCACCGCCGGGAAGAAGCATATGGCGTATTTCATGTTCCGCTCCGTCCAGTTGAACTGGGGCACGGGGATGGCACTATAGGTGGACAGGGCCACACCCAGGGATTCAAAGAACACCATGCCAGTCTCCTTTCCGGGCCAGGGGCTGCCCGGCCTCCATCTCGATGACCACGTCTGCCGCCTGGGCCAGAGCCCGGTTCAGGCGGTCCATGGCGCGGATATAGTCCGCCGTCTCCCCGGTGAACTCCGTCGGGTCCAGCCCGCCGATGGTCACCAGGAACAGGTGGCGGCAGCGGTCCGCCAAGGCTAAGAGATCCGCCAAGACCGCCCCGTCCTCCCGGCCTGCCTGGAAAATATTATTGCCCAGCAGGTTGGACACGTCCTCCAGCAGCACCACATCCCCCGCCTCGATGGGCAGGTCCGCCACCCGGAGCGGCTCCTCCATGGTCACGAAGTCCAGCCCCGCCCGCTGGCGGCGGTGCTTCTCGATGCGCCGATGGTTCTCCTCCGTCTGGGCCTCCATGGTAGCCAGGTAGACCCGTCGGCCGGTGGTCCGGGCCACCAAGGACTCGGCAAAGCTGCTCTTGCCGCTGTCATTGGGCCCGAGGATCAGGGTCAGCATGGTCCCACCTCCTGTATGGCTCCACTTGAATGTCTCCAAAGCTGGCGGCCTGCCCATAGACTGCCGCCGCCAGGTCCAAAAGCGGGAACAGCGCCACCGCGCCGGTCCCCTCCCCCAGGCGCATCCCGCCGTGGAGGACGGGGTCGAACCCCAGGGCCTCCAGGACCAGATGCCCCGCCGGTTCCGCGCTCACATGGGAGGGCAAGATATAGTCCGCCGCCGCCGGACAGAGCCGCACGGCGCAGAGGGCGGCCACGGCAGAGATGAACCCGTCGGCCACCACGGGCAGGCCGTGGACCGCGCCGCCCAGGAAGGCACCGGTCATGGCCGCCAGGTCAAAGCCGCCCACCTTGGCCAGCACATCCACCGGGTCGGCGGGGTCCGGAGCGTTCACCGCAAGGGCCCGGCGGATGGCCGCCTCCTTCCGTTGAAGGCCCTCGTCGGTGAGGCCGGAGCCGCGCCCGGTGACCAGGGCCGGGTCCAGGCCCAGCAGGACACTGGCCACCGCGCTGGAGGTGGTGGTGTTGCCGATGCCCGCCTCGCCGGTGGCCAGGAGGCGGATGCCCGCCGCCTTCTGCTCTTCCACCAGGCGGATGCCGATGCCAATGGCCTCCTCCGCCTGGGCGCGGGTCATGGCGGGGCCTTGGGAGATATCCCCCGTCCCGGGGGCCAGCTTGCAGGGGCGCAGACCGGGGACGGTGTCGATCATGCCCATGTCCACGGGCAGGACCGAGGCCCCGGCGGCTTTGGCCATCACGTTGACGCTGGCAGTCCCCGCCGCCAGGGACCGGGCGATGGCTGTGGTCACTGTGTGGTCGCTCTGGGCCACCCCCTGGGCCAGGACCCCGTTGTCCGCGCAGAAGACCAGCACCCCCTTCTGCCCCAGGTCGATGGCGGGGCTCCCGGTGGCACCAGCCACCCGGATCAGCAGGTCCTCTAGCTTGCCCAGGCTGCCCACCGGCTTGGCGACCCCGTCCCAGTGGGCCTGACAGGCCGCCATGGCCGCCGGGTCCGCCGGGCGGATGGTCTTCAGATATGCTTGCAGTTCCATGGTCATTCCCCTTTCTCGCGGGCCAGCTCCGCCAGTTGGGGGAACTTGGCCAGGATGTGGGCCCGGCCCGCCGGGGTGTGGGGCAGCAGGCAGGCCGCGCAGTTCTTCACGCCCTTGGCCGTGTAGCGGTACTGCCCGCCGCAGTCCGGCCCCAGGGCGTAGAGGGGGCAGTAGCAGAACAGGCAGTTGAAGGTCTCCGGGTCCTCTGTGGTATGGCAGGGAAAATACTCGCAGGCGGTGTGGCGGAAAAAGTCCGCGTTGCGGGGCTTCCGTTCCATCCCCTCACCCATCCTTCCGGGTGAGGCGGTAGAGCAGGGCGTTCACGATGGCCGCGGCCACGTTGCTCCCGCCCTTTCTCCCCCGGGCCACGATGTGGGGCACCTGGGTGGAGAGGATCAGCTCCTTGGCCGGGACCACGTTCACAAAGCCCACGGGCACCCCGACGATGAGGGCCGGGTCCAGCCGTCCCGCCTGGATCAGCTCATAGAGGCGGACCAG
>CAYNZG010000188.1:0-3731 GCA_964401525.1 uncultured Ruminiclostridium sp. | reverse complement strand
GCCGATGGCGGCGATGTGGGCCCCCACGAAGATCCCCCGGCGGGCCAGGAGCTGCTTGCAGATGCCTCCGGCGATGCACAGGGGGGCGGTGAGTCGGCCGGAGAAGTGGCCGCCCCCGGCCACGTCCTGGGACCCGCCGTACTTCACCTGGGCGGTGTAGTCCGCGTGGCCGGGACGGGGGATGTCCTTTAGGTTGGAGTAATCCTTGGACCGGGTGTTGGTGTTGCGGATGATGGCGGCCAGCGGCGCGCCGCAGGTCTTCCCGTCGGCCAGGCCGGACAGGAATTCCGGCACGTCCCCCTCCTTCCGAGGGGTAGACCAGTCGTTGCCGCCGGGTGCCCGGCGGGCCAGAAAGGCCTGCAGCTCCTCCAGGTCCACAGGCTCCCCGGCGGGCAGGCCGTCCACGGTGACCCCAATGGCCGGGGCGTGGGACTGGCCGAAGATGGAAACGGTCAGCTGACCGTGATAGATGCTGCTCATAGTGCGGTGTCCTCCACGATTTGATTTAGGCCAGGTCCACGGCCTTGCCCAGGGCGGCCAGGTCCTGCCAGAAGGTGGGGTAGGACTTGTCGATGGCCTGGGCCCCGGTGACGGTCACCGGACCGGCGCAGACCACGGCGGCCACGGCGGCCAGCATGACCACCCGGTGGTCCCCCTGGGCATCCACCGTGCCCCCAGTGAGGGCGGGCTTGCCCCGGATGACGAGGCCGTCCTCGGTCTCCTCCACGTCGCCGCCCAGGGCGTTCAGGGTCTGGCGGGTGGTGACCAGGCGGTCCGACTCCTTGATGCGCAGGCGGGCGGCCCCCACGATGCGGGTCTCCCCCGGCGTGGCGGCGGCGACCGCCGCCAGCACGGGGACTAAGTCCGGGATGTTCCGGGCATCGATGACGGTGGCCGTCCGGGGACCGGGCGCGGCGGTGAAGTCCCCGCCCTGGCGGGCGATGGCCCCGCCCATGCGGGTGAGCACCTCACAGACCCCCTTGTCTCCCTGCAGGGAATCCGGGTCCAGGCCGGTGACGGTGACCCCCTCCCCTGCCAGGACCCCCATGCACAGCCAGGGGGCGGCGTTGGACCAGTCCCCCTCTACGGTGAGGGTCTCCGGCCCGTGGTACCGGGTAGCGGGGATGTGGTAGCCGGACTCGGTCTCCTGAGGGACCACCCCGAACCCGGCCAGAGCCCGGAGGGTCAGGTGGATGTAGCCCCTGGACTCCACCGTCCCGGTGATGGTCAGGCGGCTGTCCGCCCCCAGGGTGGGCAGGGCGAAGAGCAGGCCGGAGATGAACTGGGAGGACACATCCCCCGGCAGGGTAAAGGCCCCCGGGGTGAGCTGGCCGGAGAAGGCCAGTCGGTTTTCGTCGGGCTGGGGGGTGACGGTGCAGCCGTGCTCCCTCAGCTGGGTGGCCAGCGGCTCCATGGGCCGGTGGGCCAGGCGGCCCGTCATGACGAAGGCCCCCTCGGCCCCCAGGGCACAGACCACCGGCAGCAGGAAGCGCAGGGTGGAGCCGCTCTCCCCGCAGTCCAGGGTGCAGTGCTGGGGGATCTTCTTCCGGTCGATGGGGATCACGGCGTAGCCCCCGTCCCGGCGGGTGATGCCTGCCCCCAGGCCGGTGAGGCACCGGATGGTGGCGGCGATGTCCTGGGACTCCTTGTCACAGCGGACGAAGGTCTCCCCGTCGGCCAGGGCCGCGCAGATCAGCAGCCGATGGGCGGCGGACTTGGAAGCGATGGCAGAGAGCCGACCCTGCACCGGGCCGGGCTGAATGGTAACGGTCATAGGTCCAACCCCTTTTCGATCCAATGGCGGAGGTCCGCAACGGGCACCTTTTCCAGGCGGCTCTGCCCCCAGTCGGTGGGGACCACCAGGGTGATGGTGCCGCCGGTGCGCTTCTTGTCGGACCGTGTCTTTTCATAGAGCTCCTCTGCCCCGTAATCCGTGGCGACGGGCAGGTGGTGCCGCTCCAGCAGGGCCGTGAGCCGGGGCAGGACCACGGCGGGGCACAGCCCCTGGGCGATGGCCGCCCGGGTGATGAGGGTCATGCCGATGGCCACGGCGCGGCCGTGGGAGATCTCATAGCCGCTGCAGGCCTCCACCCCGTGGCCGATGGTGTGGCCCAGGTTCAGGAGCTGCCGGGCCCCGGTGTCGAACTCGTCCTCCTCCACCAGGTCCCGCTTCTTGGCGATGCACCGGGCCACGATCTCCTCAGGCTCTGCCCGCAGGTCGGTGGTCTCCAGGAGGGCCAGCAGGGCCGGGTCCCCCAGCATACCGTATTTAATGACCTCGGCGCAGCCGTCAGCAAAGTCGGCCTCGGGCAGGGTGTCCAAAGTGTCCAGGTCGCAGAGGACCAGGCGGGGCTGGCAGAAGGCCCCGGCTAAGTTCTTGCCGTTTTTCAGGTCGATGGCCGTCTTGCCCCCCACGGAGGCATCCACGGCGGCCAGGAGGCTGGTGGGCACCTGGACGAAGGCCACCCCCCGCAGGAAGGTGGCGGCGGCAAAGCCGGTGAGGTCCCCCACCACGCCGCCGCCCAGGGCCACCAGGGTGTCCGACCGGGTCACCTGGTTCTCGGCTAAAAATTCCAGCAGGTCCAGGTAGGTCTGGCCGTTCTTGGAGCTCTCCCCGGCGGGGAAGACGAAGGCGCAGACCCGGAACCCGGCCTTCTCTAAACTGGCCTTGGCCCGGCCCAGATAGAGGGGGGCCACATGGGAATCCGACACCAGAGCGGCGGTGCGGCCCGCCACGCAGGCGGCGGTCTCCGCCCCCAGGTCAGCCAGCAGGCCCCGGCCGATCTTCACGTCATAGGACCGGGATGCCTTCACAGATACGGTGGTCAATGCCCGTCCACCTCCTCCTTGATGCGGCGGCCGTCCTCCAGGAGCTGGCGGAGGGTCCCAAAGTCCTCCTGCTCCATGGCGGTCTGATAGGCCGTCAGGTTCTCGATGATGGTGCGCAGCTCGAAGAGCAGGTTCTCCTTGTTCTCCAGAAACAGCTCCGCCCACATATCCGGGTTCAGCCAGGCGACCCGGGTCAGGTCCTTGTAGCTCCCGGCGGAGAAGCCGCTGTGCTCCCGGGCGGTGGGGCTCTTCACATAGGCGTTGGACACCACATGGGCCAGCTGGGAGGTGAAGGCGATGCGCTTGTCGTGGTCGGCGGCGGTGGTGATGGACACCCGGCCGAAGCCCACGGGGGCCAGGAGCTTCTTGGCCTCGTCCAGCAGACGGATGTCATAGAAGTTGGGGGGCACCAGCACCATGGGTGCCCCGTCGAAGAGGTCCTCCCGGCTGTACTTGAAGCCGGAGTTGTGGGTCCCCGCCATGGGGTGGCCCCCCAGGAACCGGAAGCCGTACTCCTCCGCCAGGGGGAAGCAGGCGGCGCAAACCTTCTCCTTGGTACCGGCGCAGTCGATGACCATGGTGTGCTTGCTGAGCTTGGGGGCCAGGCGCTGCATGTGCTCCACCACGGCCTCCGGATAGGTGGCCAGCAGGAGCAGGTCCACGGTGGAGAGGTTTTCTTCTGTCAGCGGGGCCTCGATGGCCTCCGCGATCTGGGCGAACTCCACGATGGAGCGGTTGGTGTCCCACCCCAGGACGGTGACGTCCCGGCTGCGGCAGAAGGCCTTGGCCAGGGAGCCGCCGATGAGGCCCAGTCCGATGATCCCGACGGTCATGCCTGCATCGCCTCCCGGATACGGAAGATCCGCCGGGCGGTCTCGGCGAATTCATCCGGGGTCTGGGAC
>CAYNZG010000187.1:0-3733 GCA_964401525.1 uncultured Ruminiclostridium sp. | reverse complement strand
GATGTATTCTGCGCTCATCAGCAGCTCCTTGATGGTTCCGGCCAGGCCGCGCTTGAGCAGGATGGGCTTGCGGGTCTTGCCCAGCTCCTTGAGCAGATCAAAGTTCTGGGTGTTGCGCGCGCCCACCTGAATCACATCCACATCCTCAAAGAGGGGCAGGGTGCGGATGTCCATGATTTCGGTGACGATGGGAAGGCCGGTGGCCTTCTTGGCCTCCAGCAGCAGGCGGATGCCCTCGGCTCCCAGACCCTGGAAGTCGTAGGGAGAGGTCCGGGGCTTGAAGGCCCCGCCCCGGAGGAAGTTGGCCCCGGCCTGCTTGACCCGGTTGGCCACATAGGTGATCTGGGCCTCGTTCTCCACCGAGCAGGGACCGGCGATGAGGCCGAAGTGGCCGCCGCCGATGGCGGCCGGCCCCGCCTGGATGGTGGAGTCATCGGGGTGGAACTTGCGGTTCACGGCCTTGAAGGGGTCGGAGACCCGGGTGACGGACTCCACGATGTCCAGGCTCTGGATCATCTCCATGTCCACGCTGTCGGTGTTGCCGATGAGGCCCAGGACCGTGTGGGACTCGCCCCGGGACACATGGACCCCTAAGTTCTGCTCCTTCAGCCAATTGATCAGGTGCTCCGTCCGTTCGGGGGAGGCGCCGTGCTTGAGTACTGCGATCATGCGTATCGCTCCTTTCCAAAAACGCGCTGCTGCTTGCGGATCAAACGGAACGCCCCGGCTCCATTCTGTCCGCGGGATCTTTCGAGAATATAAAAACCGCCCCACAGAATGGCATCTGTGTGGCGGTGTGAGCGTTCCCTGTGTTCAAGAGGATGGCCCGGAATGATTTCCAGCACAAAGCACCATTACTTTATTCCCTTGCCGTTCATAAAGTAATAGTAGGTAAAAGCGAAAGCATTGTGTGCGCCGGAGATGCTCATAGCTCTGCCCTTCCCTTTCCTCGTTGATGCCAAACATTTTATCACGGTCTCCCCCCAGCGTCAAGAGATATTTGGCACAAGTTTCCCCCCGTTCCCCGGCTTCGAGTTGTCGTATCACCCATAAATCGTCAGACAACTCAAAAAAGGGGCGATTTCGCAATTTTTTCCCCGTTCCGCCATTGACAAAGCGGTCGGATTGGGCTATATTTGAGCAAATAGCAATTTCATACCGACACGCGATGAAGGGAATAAGCCTTTTCCGCATCCATCCCAGAGAGCGGCCGTCTGGTGCAAGGCCGTATGGAGCGAGCTGGCGTCTCACCCCGGAGTGTGAACTATTTGAGTGGGCGTTGCTGGACGCCAATAAGAGTGGTACCGCGGAGCACTGATGTCTTCGTCTCTTTGGATATGGGAAGGATCCAAACAGACGGAGCTTTTTTATTGCATAAAGCGAACTGGAACCAACGGAAAGGAATGTATCTCGCATGAAGAATTTTGAAAAGTATCGTCCCGGGTATTACATGCCCCCGGAGACTTGCATGGATTGGGTCAAGAAGGAACGCCTCACCAAGGCCCCTGCCTGGTGCAGCGTGGACCTGCGCGACGGCAACCAGGCCCTCATCACCCCCATGAACCTGGAGGAAAAGCTCTCCTTCTTCCAGTTCCTGCTGGACCTGGGCTTTAAGGAGATCGAGGTGGGCTTCCCCGCCGCCTCCGAGACGGAGTATGAGTTCCTGCGCACCATCATCGAGGAGAACCGCATCCCCGACGACGTGTACATCCAGGTCCTCACCCAGTCCCGCCCCCACATCATCAAGAAGACCTTCGATGCCATCCAGGGGGCCAAGAACGTGGTGGTCCACCTGTACAACTCCACCTCCTTCGCCCAGCGGCAGCAGGTCTTCCGCATGGACGAGGACGAGATCGTGAACATCGCCGTGGAGGGTGCCAAGGCCTTCAATGAGTACGCCGAAAAGATGCCCGAGACCAACTTCCGCTTCGAGTACTCCCCCGAGAGCTTCACCGGCACCGAGATCGAGTTCGCCCTGCGGATCTGCAACGCCGTCATCGACGTGTGGCAGCCCCGGCCGGAGCGGAAGGTCATCATCAACCTGCCCTCCACCGTGGAGATGTCCATGCCCCACGTCTACGCTCAGCAGATCGAGTACATGAGCAAGCACCTGAACTGCCGCGAGAACGTGATCCTCTCCATCCACCCCCACAATGACCGCGGCACCGGCGTGGCTGCCGGTGAGCTGGCCCTGCTGGCCGGCGGCGACCGCATCGAGGGCACCCTCTTCGGCAACGGCGAGCGCACCGGCAACGTGGACATCGTCACCATGGGCATGAACCTCTTCACCCACGGCGTGGACCCGGAGCTGGACTTCTCCGATATGCCCCACATCGTGGAGTTCTATGAAAAGCTCACCGGCATGCATGTGGGCTTCCGCCAGCCCTACTCCGGCCAGCTGGTCTTCGCCGCCTTCTCCGGCTCCCACCAGGATGCCATCTCCAAGGGCATGAAGTTCCGCGAGGAGCGGGACGAGGCCTACTGGACCGTCCCCTACCTGCCCCTGGATCCCCACGACGTGAACCGGGAGTACGAGACCGATGTCATCCGCATCAACAGCCAGTCCGGCAAGGGCGGTATCTCCTACATCCTGGAGCACAACTTCGGCTATGACCTGCCCAAGGAAATGGCCCAGGAGGTGGGCTACTTCATCAAGGATATCTCCGACCGCGCCCACAAGGAGCTGTCTCCCCAGGATATCCTGCTGGCCTTCACCCACGAGTATCAGAACAAGGACGTGCCCATCTCCATCCAGGACATCTCCTGGCTGCGGGAAAACGGCTCCACCGTGGCCGACGTCACCCTGGCCATCAACAACGAGGTCTTCTACCTCTCCGCCCGGGGCAACGGTCCCCTGGACGCTGTCAGCAACGTGCTGAAGCTGGCCAGCCCCAACATCAACTATCAGTTCGTGGACTATGAGGAACACGCCCTCCAGACCGACTCCGACTCCATGGCCTCCGCCTACGTCGTCATCGCAGACGACCAGGGCAAGCACTACTGGGGCGTCGGCGTGGACAACGACATCACCATGGCCTCGGTCTACGCCCTGGTCACCGCCGTCAACCGCGAGAACAAGGACAAGCACTACATCCCCACCGCAGACTGATCGAGCTTTTTGCTCCCACACATACACGACACTATCTATTTAGAGGAGGGAACCCTCATGGGAATGACAATGACACAGAAGATCCTCGCTGCCCACGCCGGGCTGCCGGAGGTCAAGGCCGGGCAGCTCATCCGTGCCAAGCTGGACATGGTCCTGGGCAACGACATCACTTCCCCCGTGGCCATCCGCGAGTTTGAGAAGGAAGGCTTCACCGGGGTCTTCGACAAGAGCAAGATCTCCATGGTCATGGACCACTTCACCCCCAACAAGGACATCAAGGCCGCCGAGCAGTGCCTCCAGTGCCGCACCTTCGCCAAGCGGTTCGACATCGATAACTACTACGACGTGGGCCAGATGGGCGTGGAGCACGCCCTGCTGCCCGAAAAGGGCCTGGTGGCCGCCGGTGACTGCATCATCGGCGCAGACTCCCACACCTGCACCTACGGCGCACTGGGCGCCTTCTCCACCGGCGTGGGCTCCACCGACATGGCCGCCGGTATGGCCACCGGCGAGACCTGGTTCAAGGTCCCCGAGGCCATCAAGGTCCACCTGACCGGCAAGCTCCGCCCCCGGGTCAGCGGCAAGGACGTGATCCTCCACCTGATCGGCCTGATCGGCGTGGAC
>CAYNZG010000186.1:0-3738 GCA_964401525.1 uncultured Ruminiclostridium sp. | reverse complement strand
CCTCATAGATGGCCCCCGCCTGAATGGAGGGGATGATGACATCGTTGACCATCTCCTCAGACAGGTCCGCGGCGTAGAACTTGGTGGCGCCGGTCTTGATGGCCTTCTCCTCCAGACCCTCCAGCTCGTCGGCCTGGCCCACGTTGCCGGCCACGGCGATGATCTCAGGATCATTGTAGTTCTCCTTCAGCCAGGGGATGATGATGGATGTATCCAGGCCGCCGGAATAGGCGAGCACGACTTTCTTGATCTCAGACATATCTTATACCTCCAAAAAATTTATGGGATCCTGTGTCAAATCTTTTATCGTGATACAGCATACCACCACTGGAAGGAAATTGCAAGAGTAATATGCATAAACATCCGAAAAATCCCCAAAAAATCCCCAGCTGTTTTGAACAAAAATGAATATATACAAAAAATATACAGAATATCTCGTGTCTTTATGCAGCGAAGCCAAGCGGGGCGGTGACGACAGATTGACTTTTTGAAAAAAGGCTGATAGAATACCATCCAAAGGAATACAGGCGGGCATGATGAAATTGGTAGACATGCGAGATTTAGGTTCTCGTGCTTCGGCGTTGGGGTTCGAGTCCCCATGCCCGCACCAGGTCAGGAGCAAGCGGCAGCCGCTTGCTCCGCTTTTTTTCATCGATCATTTTGATTGATGAAATGATAGAATAGCCTTGAGGTGATGACCATGCGAAACCGAAAACCACCCTTTGAGATCACCAACGCCGACGTGCGGCGGCTGTTTGGGGTGTCCTCTGCCACAGCCACGCGCCTGCTGGGCAAGCTGACCGAGGAAGGGAAGCTCCAAAAGATCCGGGTGGGCCGCTCATGGGGATACCAACGGCAGCAGCGGTGAGCCCCCATCCATACTTGATTCACTGCGCTGAAAAAGGCAGCCCCGCGGGGCTGCCTTTTTGGTAAGCGGATGCAGATAGGGGAGACTTAGAAGTAAGCCTTCAGAGCCTCGGTAGCCAGGCTGATGTCAGCGCTGATGGTGATGGTGAACTTCACGTTGTTCTTCTCGGAGAAGCGGTCCAGCCAAGCCAGGAACTCTTCCACCTCGGCGGAATCGGGCTCGGAGGGGATGATCTTGCACAGGCTGTCCACGAAGACGTGGGTCAGGTCGTAGTTGGATGCGTACATACCGCTGACGAAGCCCTTGAAGAAGGTGAAGTTGTCGGCTGCGAAGTCGCTGGACTCCACCAGACGGACGGAGCGGTTGACATCGTACACCAACTTCTTGCCGGTCTCGACGCAGACGACGTTGCCGCTTTCGTTCTCTGCGGCGTAATTAATCATATCAATGAGCTGCTTGGTCTTGCCGGTGCCCTTTGCGCCCATAATAACTCTAACCATAAGTAAATCACTCCTTGCTTTATCCAGAAAAGATTATTTCCTGTTGAGGATATGTTACCATCTCGATGAAAAAAAAGCAATAAGTTTGTGAGAATTTCATGAAAAATTACAACGGTCTCCCAAACGGCGCCGTTTCTCCTCGTAACCGGGCTTTCCCAGCAGGGCAAACATGTTTTCCTTATAGGCCTCGACACCCGGCTGATCGAAGGGATTCACCCCCAGCAGATATCCGGACAGGCCGCAGGCGTACTCGAAGAAGTAGATGAGCTGGCCGGCCCAGTAGGGGGTCCGCTCGTCCACCGTCAGCAGCAGGTTGGGCACGCCGCCGTCCACATGGGCCAGCACGGTGCCCCGGCGGGCCTGCTCGTTCACATAGCGCAGGTCCCGGCCCCGAAGGAAGTCCAGGCCGGAGTGGTCCCCGGGGGTGGGGGCCAGGGTGCAGGTGGAGCCGGGCAGGAGGAAGCGCACCACGGTCTCGAAGAGGTCCCGTTCGCCCTCCTGGATGTACTGCCCCATGGAGTGCAGGTCGGCGGTGAACTCCACGCAGGCGGGGAAGATGCCCTGGCCGTCCTTGCCCTCGCTCTCTCCGAAGAGCTGCTTCCACCACTCCCCGAAGAAGCGGAAGGAGGGCTCATAGCAGGCCAGCAACTCGATCTTCTTGCCGCCGGTGTAGAGGGCGTGCCGGGCGGCGGCGTACTGCCAGGCGGGGTTGTCCTCGCCGGGGCGGGAGAGGACCTGGCGCAGGTCCGCAGCTCCCGTCAGCAGCTCCTCCACGGGGATACCAGCCACGGCCAGGGGCAGCAGCCCCGCCGCCGTGAGGATGGAGTACCGCCCGCCGATGGAGTTGGGGACGGAGAAGGTGGCGTAGCCCTCCTGGTTGGCCAGGGTCCGCAGGGTGCCCTTGTGCCGGTCGGTGGTGGCGAAGATCCGGTCCCGCGCCCCCTCCCGGCCGTACTTCTCCTCCAGCAGCTGGCGGAAGAGGAGGAAGGCGATGGAGGACTCGGTGGTGGTGCCGGACTTGGAGATGACGTTCACGGAGAAGTCCTTGTCCCGGACGTAGTCAAGCAGCTCGTTGATGGCATCAGAGGACAGGGTGTTGCCGGTGAAGAAGACCTGAGGTCCCCGGCAGAAGAGGTTATAGTTGGGGGAGGTCACCAGCTCCAGGACGGCTCTGGCCCCTAAGTAGGACCCGCCGATGCCCACCACGATGAGGACCTGGGACTGCTCCCGAATGATGCGGGCAGTCTCCTGCAGGCGGGTCAGCTCCCGCCAGTCATAGGTCTCCGGCCAGTGGACCCAGCCGGTGAAGGCCCCACCCACACCGGAGCCCTTCTCCAGCAGGGAGCGGGAGTCGGTGAGACTGTCCAGCCGGGAGGAGAGCCAGTTTTTCGGGAGGAAGGGGAGCGCGTGGGAAACGTCAAATTGAAGCATAGGTGATACCTCCTGGTGGGGAAGTTTGTAATGGTGCGCGGGAGAAAGTTTCGCTCTGTGTCAGTTCTTCAGGCTCTGCATGGGAGCGGGGATGCGGCCGCCGCGCTGGATGAAGGCGGTGCTGGAGAAGGGGTGGACAGGCATCACCGGGGCAGAGCCCAGCAGGCCGCCGAACTCCACCATGTCGCCCACCTGCTTGCCGGGGGCGGGGATGAGGCGGACGGCGGTGGTCTTGGAGTTGACCATGCCGATGGCGGCCTCGTCGGCGATGATGGCGGAGATGGTCTCCGCGCTGGTATCGCCGGGGACGGCGATCATGTCCAGACCCACAGAGCAGACGCAGGTCATGGCCTCCAGCTTATCCAGCGTCAGGACCCCGGCCCGGGCCGCGGCGATCATGCCCTCGTCCTCGCTGACGGGGATGAACGCGCCGGACAGGCCGCCCACGGAGGAGCTGGCCATGACGCCGCCCTTTTTCACCGCGTCGTTCAGCAGAGCCAAAGCCGCCGTGGTGCCGTGGGTGCCGCAGACCTCCAGACCCATCTCCTCCAGGATACGGGCCACGGAGTCACCGATGGCGGGGGTGGGCGCAAGAGACAGGTCCACGATGCCGAAGGGGGTATCCAGACGGCGGCTGGCCTCCTGAGCCACAAGCTGACCCATCCGGGTCACCCGGAAGGCGGTCTTTTTCACCGTCTCCGCCACCACGTCGAAGGGCTGGCCCTTCACCGCCTGCAGGGCGTGATGGACCACGCCGGGACCGGAAACGCCCACGTTGATGACCTTTTCCGCCTCGCCCACGCCGTGGAACGCGCCGGCCATGAAGGGGTTGTCCTCCACGGCGTTGCAGAAGACCACCAGCTTGGCACAGCCAAAGCCGCCCTTGTCGGCGGTCCTGTTGGCCAGATCTTTGATGGTCCGGCCCATCAGGGCCACGGC
>CAYNZG010000185.1:0-3743 GCA_964401525.1 uncultured Ruminiclostridium sp. | reverse complement strand
GGGTCATGCAGACCAAGAACAACTACGATGTCCTCTGGGAGGACCCGGAGCACCACACCATGGGCATGGGCATCTTCAACGGCGACATCGGCCAGGTGGAGGCCATCGACCCCCACAGCGGCCTGGTGACGGTGGACTTCGACGGCCACCGGGCCGAATACACCCCCGACATGATGAACCAGCTGGAACCGGCCTACGCCATCACCGTCCACAAGGCCCAGGGCAGCGAGTACCGGGCGGTGATCCTCACCGCCGTGGAGGCCGCCCCCATGCTGCTGACCCGGGGTGTGCTCTACACCGCCATGACCCGGGCCAAGGAGCTGCTCATCCTGGTGGGCGACGACCTGGTGGTGGGCCGCATGGCCGCCAACGACCGCCAGCAGCGGCGGTACAGCGGCCTCCGGGCCAGACTGGCCAAGGGATAAAGGAGGACTCTGCCATGTCTCTGTTCGACCTCGTGTTAGACCTGGTCTCCGACGGAGCCGATCTCCTGCTGGACCTGGTCTATCCCCCCAAATGCCCTTTCTGCGGGGCTGCGGTGGAGCGGACCACCTACGACCCCTGCCCCAAGTGTTCCGCGGACCTGTGGACCCACGGCGGGCAGTGCATCGTCCCCGGCACCCACTTCTCCCGGTGCGTCTGCGCCGCCTGGTACGCCGGGAAGCTCCGGGAGGAGGTCAAGGGCTTCAAGTTCCGCAACCAATCCGACCGGGCCAAGGCCTACGGCCCCAAGCTGGCAGAGGTGGTCCGCCTCTACCTGCCCGGGGCCTACGACTGCATCACCTGGGTGCCCGTCTCCCAGGCCACCCTGAAGAAGCGGGGCTATGACCAGGCCCGGCTGCTGGCCCAGGAAACCGCCAGGGCCCTGGGACGGGAGGCCATCCCCCTGCTGGAAAAGACCCGGGCCACCCCGGCCCAGTCCTCCCTGGACAGCGCCGCCCAGCGGAAGGAAAATGTGAAGGGTGTCTACGCCGTCCCCGACCCGGAGCAGGTCCGGGGCAAGCGGGTGCTGCTCATCGACGACATCCTCACCACCGGGTCCACCATGGAGGAAGCCGCCAAGACCCTCCGGGCCGCCGGCGCGGAGCAGGTGGTAGCCGCGGCCTTCTGCCGGACCCCCGTGGACTAAACCCCATAGAAAAGAGAGCCTTTCCCCAGGATTCGCGGGAAAGGCTCTCTTTGTCTGTAGTATCCTGAAGCAAACGGAAAGGAGTGGATGGACATGGGCGCGCTTGGGCGAACCGTCGCCATGGACCTGGGTTCTTCCCAGGTCCGGGTGGCCGTGCAGGGAAAAGGGGTGGTCCTGGAGGCCCCCGCCGTGGCGGCGGTGGACCGGCAGACGGGACAGGTCCTGGAGACCGGGCAGGAGGCCGCCGCGCTGTTGGAGCGGTCCCCCGGCCGGGCCGTAGCCGTCCACCCCCTCAAAGGGGGCATCCCCACGGACCTCACCGCGGCCCAGGCTCTGGTCCGCACCTTCCTCACCCAGGCGCTGGGAAAGCAATTGCTCCGGCCCCGGCTCCTCTTTGGAGTCCCGGCGGAGCTGTCCCAGGTAGAGGAGCGAGCCATGACGGAGCTGGGGCTGCAGGCCGGGGCCAGACAGGTCCACCTGATGGAGACCCCCTTAGCCGCCGCCCGCGGGGCGGGGCTGGACCCTGGACGGCCCCAGGGCCTCCTGTTGGCGGACATCGGTGCGGAGCGCACGGATATCGCCGTCCTCTCCCTGGACCGGGTGGTGGTCGGCCGCTCTCTCCCTCTGGGGGGACGAGCCTGGGACGAGGCCCTGATCCGCTGGGCCAGGCAGACCCACGGGCTGCTGCTGGGCCGCCGCACCGCCCGGCAGGTCCGGGAGGCCATCGGCCAGGTGGAGGACGGCGGAGAGGGCGAAGCCCTCCCCGTCAAGGGCCGCTGTCTGGACAGCGGTCTGCCCCGGTCCCTCTCCCTCGCCCCGGCGGAGACCGCTGCCGCCTTTGCCCCGGTGGCCGAACAGCTTTTGGAGGGGATCCGGCAGGTCCTGGCCCAGGCTCCGCCGGAGCTGGGCCGGGATGTGAGAGAATCGGGGCTGCTCCTCACCGGCGGCGGGTGTCAGCTCCGGGGGCTGGACCGCTTCCTGGCCCAGGGGGCCGGGCTGCCGGTCACCCGGGCGGAGGACCCGGCGGGCTGCGTCATCGCCGGGCTGGAAGCCGCCCTCCCCTCTCTGCGGAAGCAGCAGGAGGGGAAGCGCTGACCGCAGGCCGCGCACGCCTCCAGCGGGGTCCGCGGGGACGTGGGAGAATTTCGACCACGCCCTTGCCTCCCCCCAACAAAAAAGCCTGAGACTGCGTCTCAGGCTTTTTCTCATTGGTTTTTCCGCTTGGCTTCCTCGTCCAGGGCCACCCGCAGGGCCTTTGCCAGCTGGTCCGGGCAGGAGGTGGCTTTATAGCCGCACTTGATCCCCGCCATGCGGGCGATGGCCTCCTCGGCCTGCATCCCGGGCAGGAGTTTGGAGATGCCCTGCAGGTTGCCGCTGCAGCCGCCCAGCACCTGGACCTCCTGCACGACACCGTCCTCGACTTTCACGGTCATCTGCTGGGAACATACTCCCTTGGGTTTATATTGAATGGTCAATGGTCCTCTTCCTTTCTGATGCGATCTTTGGCTCATGATAGCAGACCCTGTCAAAAAAAGCAAGCAAACGCTTCCATGGAAAGACTGTGTATCATTGCCGGGGCTTTTTTTCGTCCATCCGGCCATAACTAATCGTGCGCCGTGCAAGGCGCGTTATGAGACCCATTTTCAGGAAAAACGGGGGTGATCCCTTGCAGGACGCCAAAGATCGCCACGGGACCGTTCCCCTGGCGATGTGTTTTCGTCTCCTCCTCCTGCTGCTGGCCGGGACCCTGGCCCTGACCGCCCTGGCCCCCAGGGCCAGCGCCGCAGAGACCCAGCCGGGGGACGAGACCCGCTATGTCATCCCGCTGGGCCGGGCGGTGGGCATCAAGCTCTTCTCCCAGGGGGTGCTGGTCATCGGCCTGTCCGACATCACCACGCCCCAGGGGCTGGCCTCCCCGGCCAAGGCCTGCGGCCTTCAGGAGGGGGATGTCATCACCCATATCAACCGCAAGCCGGTGGACTCCATCGAGGCGGTGCAGACCATCCTGGCCACCCTCCACGGTCAGGAGATGGCCCTGTCCGTCCGCCGGGACCAGCGGGAGCTGGACCTCACCACCCGGGCCGCCCAGTCCTCCGCCGACGGGGCCTATAAGCTGGGGGCCTGGATCCGGGACTCCATGGCCGGCATCGGCACCCTGACCTTCGTTGAGCCGTCCACCGGCCTCTTCGGCACCCTGGGCCACGGCATCAACGACGTGGACACCGCGGTCCTCATGACCCTGCAGTCCGGGTCCATCACCCCGGCCACCATCGCCGGGGTGGTCAAGGGCGAGGACGGCCGACCCGGGGAGCTACGCGGAATCTTCTCGGAGGGGACCGACCTGGGGACCCTGTTCGCCAACACCCGGCAGGGGGTCTTCGGCCACCTGTCCGGCGGGCAGACCCTCTCCGGCCAGCCCATGCCCGTGGCCCGGGCCGAGGAGGTCCGGGAGGGTCCCGCCACCATCCTCTCCACCGTGGCGGGCGAGGACCCGGAGGAATATGCCGTGGAGATCGTCAAGCTCTTCCGCACCGCTTCTGACACCCGGGACCTGATGCTGAAGGTCACGGACCCCAGGCTGCTGGACCGGACCGGCGGCATCGTCCAGGGCATG
>CAYNZG010000184.1:0-3744 GCA_964401525.1 uncultured Ruminiclostridium sp. | reverse complement strand
AGAGGGCCGCACAGCCCAGAGCCTCCCTTGTTAAAGGCACCCCAGTGCGCGCACTAGGGTGCCTTTAACAAGGGGGGGCAGAAGGTTGTACCCCGCCTTTTAGGCCGCGAGACCCTCCCACGACCCCACGCGCCCAGCTGGTGGGCGCGCCATGGGCCGCGTATCGACACTGGCCCCAAAACCGTGGAAAAAGCGGAACTCTCCCGGCAGGCTATCACGGTCCTTCCCCGGGGTCCAGGGGCGGAGCCCCGGTGCTCTTTTCCCCCCTTTTCTCTGGAGAAAAGGGGGGCCTGCGGAAGGCACCGTCAGCCCTCGCCCCGGCCCAGCTGGAAGAAGGCCACCGCCGAGGCGGCGGCGACGTTCAGGGAGTCCACCCCGTGGTACATGGGGATACGCACCGTGTAGCGGCAGGCCTCGATGGTGGCGGGCTTCAGCCCGTCCCCCTCGGTGCCCAAGACCACCGCCAGCTTCTCTGCTTCCTGGAGGCGGGGATCCCGGATGGAGAGGGTGTCCTCCCGCAGGGCCATGGCGGCAGTCTGGAAGCCCATGCCGTGGAGCTGGTCCAGCCAGTCTGCCCCCAAATAGGTCCAGGGGATCTGGAACACCGTGCCCATGCTCACCCGGATGGCCCGGCGGTAGAGGGGGTCGCTGCACCCGGGGGTCAGCAGGACCGCGTCCATCCCCAGGGCGGCCGCCGAGCGGAAGACCGCCCCCACGTTGGTGGGGTTCATCACATCCTCTAAGACGGCCAGCCGCTTGGCCCCGGCGCAGACCTCCGCCACCGTGGGCAGGGGACGGCGGCCCATGGCGCAGAGCATCCCCCGGGTCAGCTGGAACCCGGTGAGCTGGGTGAGGACCCCCAGGGGGGCGGTGTAGGCGGGGATGTCCCCGCAGCGGGCCAGCAGGGGCTTGGCTTCGCCGTCCACGTGCTTGTCCTCCACCAGGAAGGACACGGGGACCCGGCCGTCGTCCAGGGCCCGTTGGATGACCAGGGGGCTTTCCGCGATGAACAGCCCCTCCTCGGGATGCTCCCGGTTCAGGAGCTGGGCCTCGCTCCGCCGGGCGAACACGTCCAGGGCGGGGTCGTTGAAATCGGTGATGGGAATGATGTTGGCCATGGGAGCCTCCTTTGGTGGACAGATCAGGGCAAACGCGATGCCCTGCAAAGCAATATGGTACAGACGGGCTGGTTCGACAGGATATTCTGGCCCGGCGGCTATAATAGAACGCAGCAAGATGGCAAGTTTGGCAACTGAAGAGTTGTCAAACTTGAAATTGAGTTGTCAAAATTGAGGAAAAGTTGCCAAGTTTGCCAACAAGTTGGCAACGTAGTTGACATCCGTATTTTTATTTGCTAAATTAGGTGCAACCAGAGGAAGGAGGGTGTTTATGCAGGCGGAAGAACTGTTCCAATTGGTCACAGAGATCCAGCGACAAAAAACCGAAAAGCAAAATGTAGAACTGAAGGCGGCGAGCAAAGGCTGCCCCAGCCGACTGTATGACACATTGTCATCTTTTTCTAACCAGGACAGCGGGGGTGCGATCCTGTTCGGCATTGATGAAAACAGAGGGTATGAGATCGTGGGCGTATACGACCCGCAGGATCTGCAAAAGAAGGTCACCGAACAGTGCAAGCAAATGGAGCCGATGGTGCGGGCCCTGTTTACGGTGTGCGAAATAGAGGGGAAAATGGTCGTGTCCGCCGAGATCCCCGGCATCGACATTTCTGAGCGGCCGGTGTTCTATAAGGGTGTTGGTCGGATCCGAGGCTCCTATGTCAGAGTGGGGGAGTCCGATGAACCCATGAGTGAATATGAGATCTATAGCTACGAGGCATTCAGGAAGCGGACGAGAGATGACCTGCGCATCGTGGAAGGGGCCAGAATGACGTTGTTCCACAAAGAACGGCTGGCAGCCTATCTTGCTGCGGTGAAACAGGAGCGAAAAAATCTGGCTGCCCATGTCGATGACGATGAGATCCTGGAGCTGATGGGAGTTACCGAGGAGGGGACACCGACCGTAGCAGGTGTGATGACCTTCTCCATCTACCCGCAGACCTATTTTCCGCAGCTTTGCATCACGGCTGTGGTCGTGCCGGGCACAGAGATCGGCGCTTTAGGGGAAGAAGGAGAGCGGTTCATTGACAATGAACGCATGACCGGTTCCATCCCGGAGATGCTGGATGCTGCCGTGGATTTTGTGCGCAGAAATAGCCGCACCAAAACCATTATCGGAGAAGACGGCCAGCGCAGAGACAAGCCGGAATATCCCGTCAAGGCAGTGCGCGAGGCGGTCTTGAATGCGTTGGTCCATCGGGATTACAGCATCCACACGGAAAATGTTCCGGTCCGCATCGAAATGTACCGTGACCGCATGGAGATCATCAGCTGCGGCGGGCTGTACGGCAAGATCACCATCGATTCTCTGGGTAAAGTCCGTCCGGACACCAGGAATGCTGCGCTGGCTAACATGCTGGAGCTGCTGGATGTAACGGAAAATCGGTATTCCGGGATCCCAACGATCCGCGCTGAATTTCGGGAGGCTGGTCTGCCGGCCCCTATATTTTATGTGCGCCATGGTGAATTTACGGTCGTTTTCAAGAACAACATTTACCAGACCGAGGGCACCAAAAAACAGGGGAGCATGCAGGATGACATTTTGAGTTTCTGCGACCGTCCCCGGACCAGGGCGGAGCTGGTCGAATTCACCGGCATGAGCCGTTACTATACTATGTCCGCCATTGTGCAGCCGTTGGTCAACGAGGGAAAACTGCTCTTGACCCTTCCTGAAAAACCAAAGAGTCCAAAACAGAGATATGTGAAAAGCGGATCAGATCACGAACACCGCTGACAGCAGCGGGATATAACAAAAAGGACACGACCAAGGCCGTGTCCTTTTTTGGAGCAGGTAAAGGGAGTCGAACCCTCCTATCAAGCTTGGGAAGCTTGCGTTCTACCGATGAACTATACCTGCAAGTGATTCAGCGGAATTATTGTACCACGGCCCCGGCAAAAAAGCAAGGGGGAAGTTTCGCCTGTTTCCGACGGCCTTTGCGGCAGCGCGGCGGACCCGTTTCGAGGCCCGCCGCGGCTGTCAAAGAGAGGAAATTTTTCCAGGGTCAGTGGCAGCTTTCGCAGCTCACATCGGGAAATTCCTTGGGATCATAGGGGATGCCGTTCTTGTCAAAATAATCCTTCAGGGCGGACTTGACCGCCTCCTCGGCCAGAACGGAGCAGTGGAGCTTGTGGGCGGGTAGGCCGTCCAGGGCCTGGACCACGGCCTTGTTGGTCAGGGTCATCACCTGGTCCACGGGCTTGCCCTTGATCATCTCCGTGGCCATGGAGGAGGAGGCGATGGCAGAGCCGCAGCCGAAGGTCTCGAACTTCACGTCCGTGACGACGTTGTCGTCGATCTTCAGATAGATCTTCATGATGTCGCCGCACTTGGCGTTGCCCACCTCACCGACTCCGTCGGCGTTGTCGATGTGGCCCACGTTCCGGGGGTTGCGGAAGTGGTCCATGACAGTCTCACTGTATAACATAAGGCTTTTCTCCTTTCTCCATGGCCCGCCACAGGGGGGACATGTTCCGTAAATATTCGACGACCTGGGGGATCTCCCGCAGCATGTAGTCCACTTCCTCCTCGGTGTTCCAGTGGCAGAGGGACAGCCGCAGGGAGCCGTGGGCGATCTCATGGGGCCGCCCGATGGCCAGCAGCACATGGCTGGGGTCCAGGGAGCCGGAG
>CAYNZG010000183.1:0-3745 GCA_964401525.1 uncultured Ruminiclostridium sp. | reverse complement strand
TGGGTGCCCGGGCGGGGGTCAGCAGCTCCAGACGGCCGCCCTCGCCCTCGGCATAGAACCGGGCGGGGGTCTCCGACTTGGAGTGGCGCAGGCGGACGGTGACTTCCTCGCCGTCGGCCAGGTCAGCCAGCAGGTTCAGGGCCTCGCCCCAGACCACGTCGGCCATGAGGTCGGTGCCGTCGGAGAGGACCACGGTGTTGTCCTCCGGGCGGATGTCCGACACGAACAGCCGGTGCTCGGCGGGGATGCTCAGCCCCCGCCGCTGGCCGATGGTGTAGTGATGGATGCCCTTGTGGGTCCCCAGCACATTGCCTGCCCGGTCCACGAAGGGGCCGGGAGGCGGGACGGCCCCGCGTTGGGCCAGCCACCCGGCGTAATCCCCGTCGGGGATGAAGCAGATCTCCATGCTGTCGGGCTTGTCCGCCACGGGGATGGAGAAGCCGTGGGCCAGCTCCCGGGTCTGGGGCTTTTCATAGTCCCCCAGGGGGAAGAGGATGCGGGGCAGCCAGGTCCGGGGCAGCCGGGCCAGCATATAGGCCTGGTCGTTCCGGTGCAGGCCCCGGAACAGGGCGACCTGGCCGTTTTCATCGGGCAGGATGCGGGCGTAGTGGCCGGTGGCCACGAAGTCTGCGCCCACTTCCTCCGCCCGGCGGAACAGGGCGGGGAACTTCACCGTGGGGTTGCACAGGGCGCAGGGCAGGGGGGTCCGTCCGGTCAGGTAGTCCTCCCGGAAGGGGGTCATGACCTGGTCCTCTAGGGCCTGGCGGATGTCCCCGGTGGAGAAGGGGATGCCGAACCGGGCGGCGACATTCTCTGCGTCGTCCCGGCCTCCAAGGCCGATGTCCAGCCAGTGGCCGTAGACCTCGTAGCCCTGCTCCTGGAGCAGGCGGGCGGCCACGGCGGAGTCAACGCCGCCGGACAGCCCCAAAACGACCTTCTTATTCATGGCGGTCTCCCGCGGGCTGCACGGCAGGGGCACCGTCCAGCTCGGTCAGCGCTAAGACCCCGGTGTCCACCAAGTATTCCAGATAGGGGCGGATGTACCGCTCCAGGTGCTGGGCCCGGATGGGATGGCCTACGGGCAGGTCCATGGCAGTGACCACGGCGGCGTAGAAGGCGCTGTAGGTCATGGGGCCGGTGACCAAGCTGCCGATGGCAGTCAGCTGCTGGCGGATGCGGTCGATGTTCTTCTGGGCCAGGGGCGCGGCAGAGCCGTAGACCAGGCCCTTGTGGCAGAAGATATAGGCATCGCAGCCTAAGTCCTTCATCTTCTCCTTGCTGGCCAGGTCGTCGGTCATGTCGAAGACGAAGGGGACCATGGCCCCCTCCAGGACCTCCTCGGTCATGAGGGTGTCCCCGGCGAAGCAGACGTTGTCCGGGGTGATGATGCAGATGTGGTCCGGGGAGTGGCCGGGGGTGCGGACGATCCGGAAGGTGGCTCCGCAGAAGTCGATGGTCTCCTCCCCAAAGGCGATGACCCGGTCCACCGGGCCCACCAAGGCCTGGAGGCGGGGGCTGGTGCGGACCAGGCCCATAGAGAAGTTGAAGAGGTGATTTTTCAGGCTCTGCTCACAGCGGACGATGTCGGCCTCCACCTGGGGCAGGCAGGACAAGGCCCCGTACTTCTCCCGGAAGTACTTGGTCCCCTCGTGGTGGTCGTAGTGCATGTGGGTGCAGATGACCCCCACGGGGGTCCAGCCTGCGCTCTGGATGATGGCATCCAGGTCCTCCTGCAGCTTACCGCTGCCGGGGTCCAGGATGACGCATTCCTTGTCGTTCACTTGATACAGGCCGATGAGCTGGGGGCCGTCGGCCACCCAGGTGCTGCCTTTTACGTTGGTCAGGGTCATGGTTCGTTCTCCTTGCTTGGGTCGCGTGGGTTCTGGAGGTGCGAGACGGTAAAACCGTCCTTGTGGGGTGGATGCGTTCGTCGGCTTTGCCCCGGCGCTCTTTTTTCCCATTTTCTCCGGAGAAAATGGGGCCCTGCCGGAGGCACCGTCTTCGGGAGAGCACAGGCGTTGTTACTGTCCCCGGTGCTCCAGGGCGATCATCAGTGCGGCGATGTCCGCCGGGGAGACCCCGGAGATCCGGGAAGCCTGGCCCAGGTTCAGGGGCCGGATGGCCGTCAGCTTTTGCCGGGCCTCCAGCCGGAGCCCGGCCAGGGCCTCATAATCCAGGTCGGCGGGCAGGACCTTGCCCTCCAGGCGGCGCATTTCCTCCACCTGCCGCTGCTGGCGGGCGATGTAGCCCTCGTATTTCAGGGAGATCTCCACCTGCTCGGTGACGGCCTTGGGCAGGTCCGGCCGGTCGGGGTCGATGGGGGCCAGGTCGTCGTAGCACAGCCGGGGCCGCCGGAGCAGGTCTGCCAGACGGACGCTGTTTTTGGCGGGCGGCTCGCCCTTGGCGGCCAGGAGCTGATCCAGGGCGGCCGAGGGGGCCACGCCGGTGTGCTCCAGCCGCTTCTGCTCCCGGGCCACGGCGGCGTACTTGTCCAGCACCCGCTGGTACCGCTCCTCGCTCACCAGGCCCACGGCGTAGCCCAGGGGAGTCAGCCGCTGGTCGGCGTTGTCCTGGCGGTGGAGGAGACGGTACTCCGTCCGGGAGGTCATCATCCGGTAGGGTTCGTTGGTCCCCTTGGTCACCAGGTCGTCGATGAGCACGCCGATGTAGCCCTGGCTGCGGTCCAGCAGGAAGGGGGGCTGGCCCAGGATCTTCCGGGCGGCGTTGACCCCCGCCACGAAGCCCTGGACGGCGGCCTCCTCATAGCCGGAGGAGCCGTTGAACTGGCCCGCGCCGTAGAGACCGGACACCTTTTTGTGCTCCAGGGTGGGCAGCAGCTCGGTGGGGTCCACGCACTCGTACTCGATGGCGTAGGCCGGGCGCATCATCTCCGCCTGCTCCAGGCCGGGGAGGGTGTGGAGCATCTGGAGCTGCACATCCTCCGGCAGGGAGGAGGAGAAGCCCTGGATGTAGATCTCCTCCGTGTCCAGGCCCATAGGCTCCAAGAAGAGCTGGTGCCGGGGCTTGTCGGCAAAGCGGGTCACCTTGTCCTCGATGGAGGGGCAGTACCGGGGCCCCACTCCCTCGATAGTCCCGGTGAACAGGGGGGACCGGTCCAGGTTGTCCCGGATGACCTGGTGGGTGGCCTCGTTGGTGTAGGTGATGTAGCAGCAGACCCGGTTCTCCCCCGGCTGCTCGGTCTCGAAGGAGAAGGGGATGACCTCCTCGTCTCCCACTTGCTTTTCCAGCCGGGAGAAGTCGATGGACCGGGCGTTCACCCGGGGGGGCGTGCCGGTCTTGAAGCGGCGGAGGGTCAGCCCGGCGTTCCGCAGGCTCTGGGTGAGGGCGTTGGCCCCAAACATCCCGTCCGGTCCACTGGCCCGGACCACCTCGCCCACGATGGTGGTGCTGCTGAGATAGGTCCCGGAGCAGAGGATCACTGCCTTGGCCCGATAGATGGCCCCGGTGTGGGTCTGGACCCCGGTCACCCGGCCGTCCTCCACCAGCAGGTCGGTGATCTCCGCCTGCTTGAGCCACAGGTTCTCTTGGGTCTCCAGGGTGTGCTTCATGACGCTCTGGTAGAGCCGTCGGTCTGCCTGGGCCCGGAGGGAGTGGACGGCGGGGCCTTTGCCCCGGTTGAGGATGCGGTACTGGATGCAGGCCTGGTCTGCGGCCCGGCCCATCTCGCCGCCCAGGGCATCCAGCTCCCGGACCAGGTGGCCCTTGCCGGTGCCGCCGATGGCGG
>CAYNZG010000182.1:0-3745 GCA_964401525.1 uncultured Ruminiclostridium sp. | reverse complement strand
GGGCGGCCTGTATCTGGTGATGAACGCCGGCGCAGGCGTGGGCGGTGCCTGGGTCCACGACTGCATCGACGGCTACGGCTGGCTGGCAGTGGCCCTGGTCATCTTCGCCGTGTGGAGCCCCAAGCGCGCCCTGTGGTGCTCCCTCATCTTTGGCGGTCTGGCCTGCATGCGGTATTACTACCCCATCTCCTTCATCCCCGCCTCCATCTACGACATCGTTCCTTACATCGTCACCGCTGTGGTGCTGGTCTTCGTCAGCATGAAGCGCAGCCGTGCCAACCAGCCCCCGGACAGCCTGGGCCTGAACTACTTCCGCGAGGAACGCTGAAACCTGAACAAAAGTCCGGTCCGCTTTTGCGGACCGGACTTTTTTATCGAAACAGGTCCCCATTTCTTTCAAGAAATGAGGGTTTCGACTACGCCCTTGGGTGTCCCAGAGGGAGAGCCAAGAAAAAGGTGGGTGAAAACCAGTGAGGCAGAGGGCTGGGCGTTTTCTTTTCTGCGCTGCTGTGCTATACTGCTTGCAAGACCCATAAAGGAGGAAACGAACCATGAAGTTTCGCTATGCTCAGCGTCAGGATGTCCCGCTGATCCTGGGCTTTATCCGGGAGTTAGCCACCTATGAAAAAATGCTGGACGAGGTCGTCGCCACCGAGGCCCTGCTGGAGGAATGGATCTTCGACAAGAACAAGGCTGAGGTGATCTTCGCCCTGGACGGGGAGAAGGAGGTCGGCTTCGCCCTGTTCTTCCACAATTTCTCCACCTTCCTGGGCCGCGCCGGGCTCTATCTGGAGGACCTCTATGTCCAGCCGGAGGCCCGTGGCAAGGGCTACGGGAAGGGCCTGCTGAAGCAGCTGGCCGCCATCGCCGTGGAGCGGGGCTGCGGCCGCCTGGAGTGGTGCTGCCTGGACTGGAACCAGCCCAGCATCGACTTCTACTTGTCCCTGGGGGCAGAACCCCTCAGCGACTGGACCACCTATCGGCTCACCGGCCAGACCCTGCAGGACATGGCCAAACCTTAACAGAACAAAAAAATCAAGGGCAGCGGAAACCACTCGCTGCCCTTGATCCTTAGAAGGTATAAAATGAAAAGAAGCTTTCTTAACTCTTGCAGGATTATCATAGCAAAGAGTTGTTACGAAAAAAGGCCAGAAATGTTACAGAATCTTTAAGTTTTCCCCGGACCGTTCCCGGACCTTGGAAAAGAAGTCCTGCAGCAGCGCCCGGCTCTCCTCCTCCAGAATGTGCCCCACGATCTTGGGGTGGTGGCGGAAGTTCTCCTCAAAGAGGTTCAGGATGGAGCCGCAGGCCCCAAAGTCCCGGTCCTTGGCCCCGTAGTAGATCTCCGGGATGCGGGCGGACAGGATGCCTCCGGCGCACATGGGGCAGGGCTCCAGGGTCACATAGAGCCGGGTGCCCTTCAGCCGCCAGCCCCCCAGATTGCGGCAGGCATCGGCAATGGCCTCCAGCTCCGCGTGGGAGAGGGCGGACTGCTTCTCCTCCCGGCGGTTTCGGCCCCGGCCCACGATCCGGTCGTCCTTCACGATAACGCAGCCAACCGGGACCTCTCCGGCCTCTCCGGCCTCCCGAGCCAGGCGCAGGGCCTCCCGCATATAGTCGATGTGCTCCATGTGACGCAGCCTCCTCCGGTGTAATTGTTTTATTGTACCGGATTTTTCCGCCGCCGTAAAGCCCCCTTACTGCTTTCCCGGCCACCGCACGCCCATGGCCTCCAGCCCTGCCAGGTAGACTGCCAGGCCGAAGAGCAAAGCCCAGCAGGCCGCCGGAAGTCCGGCCAGCCCCGCCCGGAGGAGCACCGTCTCCATGAGGTCTCCGCAGACCGCCGCCAGGCAGGCGGCCAAGGCGGGAGCCGTCACCCAGGCAAAGAGCGGCAGGTGCAGGCCGATGGCTTGGGCCGCTGCCCGCCAGGTGAGCACGGCTCCCAGCAGGGAAGCCGCCGCAAAGCTCACCGCATAGCCCGCCAGCCCCCACCGGGCCACCGTCAGGCAGGTGAGCACCAGCAGCAGACCGTCGCACACTAAGGCAAGGGCCGCAGACAGCCCCTGGCGGTCGATGCCCGTGAGCACCCAGGAAAACAGGGTCTGCCAGCAGGAGAACAGGACCCCTAAGGCCAGCAGGGGCAGGTGGTCCCCCACCGAAGCCTCCCCGTAGAGGGCCGTCCCGATGGCGGGTCCCAGCACTGCCAGCAGGGCCAGAGCCGGGAGGAGCAGCAGGTTGGCCGCCCCCACCGACCGGCGGACCAGTCCCCGGATGGCCTCCCCGGCTCCCAGGGCAGAGCACCGGGAGAGCTTGGGGGTGAGCACCAGCCCCAAGGCACTGAGGAAGGCCGTGGGCAGCAGGAGCATGGGTAGGGTCATGCCGAAGGTGACCCCGTAGGCCGACACCGCCTCGCTCTGCTCCAGCCCGCCCAACACCAGCAGCCGGGGGATGAGCACCGCGTTGGCCGAGGTGATGAGGTTCCCCAGCAGCGCCGCCGCCCCCAGGGGGGCGGCGATGCGCCCCATCTGCCGCCGGAGGGCCTTCGGCTCTCGTCCGGCCCCCGGCAGCCGGGCCGGCGGCCCCAGATAGACCCGGAAGAGAAGGGTCTGAGTCAGGGCCGACAGGATCTCGCAGAGGACCATGCCCAGCACGATGGTCCCCACCGCCTTCTCCGGGGTGGCGGGCCGGAGAAGGACCAGCAGCCCTAAAATGAAACCCGCCTTCAGCACCTGCTCGGCCAGCTCCGTGAGGGCCGCCGGGGCCACCCGGCCGGTGCCGTAGAAGTAGTGCTTCTGCAAATTTTCCGTTCCCGTGAGGAGGAGGCAGGGCACCAGCAGCAGCAGACCCAGCCGGGTCCGGGCATCCCCCAGCAGATAGACCGAGACCCCGTCGGAAAAGACCAGG
Organism: uncultured Ruminiclostridium sp.; assembly: GCA_964401525.1. Lineage (GTDB taxonomy): Bacteria > Bacillota > Clostridia > Oscillospirales > Oscillospiraceae > Evtepia. Next base: position 841 of record CAYNZG010000182.1, on the reverse strand, counting down.
AGCAGCGCGCAGGGGAGGACGGCCAGCAGGAAAAACAGCCGCAGGGCCTGGCCCCGGACCTGGTGGATGGCCCGCCGGTCCCCCAGGGCCTCATACCGGGCCGAGAGGTTGGAGACCGCCGTGGTAAGACCCACCGAGGTCAGGGAGAGCAGGACCGAGTAGACCGGCAGGATGAGCTGATACAGGCCCAGGATCTCCGCCCCGGCCAGCCGGGTCAGCAGGACCCGATAGACGAACCCCACCCCCTGAGCCAGGACCCCCGTCAGGGTCAGCAAGGCCACCGCACCCATGGGCACACCCCCTTTTCTGGGCTACTCTATGAGAAAATGGTGGAAATCATGCTTCCTTTTTTAAAACAGGGGTCCAAAAATTAACAGAAATGAAGGTTTTTTTTCGTATTTTTTAGGTAATTCAGCGAGTAAATTTGCCTTGTCCCCATGCCCAAATTGAAGTATACTAACACTGATAGTTTTATACGGGTGAAAAGCGACCGTATAACCAATGTCATATTGGATCGTATCCCCAATTATTAGGAGGTAACACAATGGCTTTCGTAGAAGTTACTAAGCAGGGTCACGTCGGTATCGTCACCATGAACCGTCCCGAGGCTCTGAACGCACTGAGCTCCGCAGTTTTCGCAGATCTGACCAAGGCTCTGGACCAGGTCGAGCACGATGAAGACGTCTATGTCGTCGTCATCACCGGCGCAGGCCGTGCTTTCGTCGCCGGCGCTGACATCGGCGAGATGGCAAGCATGAACGTCGAGCAGGGTCTGGCTTTCTCCGAGCTGGGCAACAGCCTGATGATGCGCGTGGACCTGTTCCCCAAGCCCACCATCGCT
>CAYNZG010000181.1:0-3760 GCA_964401525.1 uncultured Ruminiclostridium sp. | reverse complement strand
CAACCGGGAGGACGCCATCCAGGCCCTGAAGAACCACTACAAGGGCAAGCCCTTCCTGCCCCGGTCCTTCACGGCCAAGAACCACATCGAGGAGATCAAGGGGGTCTATGTCCCCTTCTGGCTCTTCGACGGCGAGGCCTCCGGCGGGGCCAGCTATGAGGCCACCCGCTCCCACACCCACCGGATGGGCAACCAGGAGATCACCCAGACAGAGCACTACGACATCTATCGCTCCGGCTCCATCGCCTTTGAGAAGATCCCCGTGGATGCCTCCACGAAGATGCCGGACGACCACATGGACTCCATCGAGCCCTATAACTACCAGGAGCTGAAGCCCTTCTCCACCGCCTACCTGCCCGGCTTCCTGGCGGACCGGTTCGACGTGACCGCCGAGGAGAGCAGCCAGCGGGCGGACGAACGCTGCGAGAACACCCTGGACGCAGCCCTTCGGGATACCGTCAAGGGCTACAGCACCTGCATCCGCACCGGCGGCACCACCCGCCTCCAGCGGGGCAAGGTGCATTACGCGCTGCTGCCCGTCTGGATGCTGAACACCAAGTGGAACGGCAAGGACTACCTCTTTGCCATGAACGGCCAGACCGGCAAGCTGGTGGGCGACCTGCCCATGAGCTGGGGCAAATTCTGGGCGACCTTCGCCGCCATTGCCGCGCCGCTGAGCATTCTCGGCTCCATCATCACGCTACTGTAAGGGAGGGAAACAGAGATGAAAAAGAAACTTTCTGCCATCATCACGGCACTGCTTTTAACGCTTCTCCTCTGCGTTCCTGCCCAGGCCGCAGACGGCATCATGCGTTATGTGATCGACGACAACGATATGCTCACCTATGAGGACTGGGAGGTCCTGGAGGACATGGCCGAGGAGATGTCCCTCCGCCACAACTGCGGCGTGTACATCGTCACCGTGGACGACTACACCGAGTACGGCGACGGCGATGTCTACGACGTGACCACCCAGATCTACAACAACACCGCCGACCCCTACGGCATCGGCGACCAGCGGGACGGCATCATGCTCCTGCTCAGCCTGGAGGCCCGAGACTGGGCCCTCTTCGTCCACGGCGACAACGCCGAGTACGCCTTCACCGCCTATGGCCTGTCCCAGATGGAGAACAGCTTCCTCCCCAGCTTCGGTGAGGATGACTGGTACAGCGGCCTCTTCGGCTATCTGGCCGTCTGCGACGAATACCTGAACCTGGCCGAGGCCGGGACCCCCGTGAAGGAGAGCCCCGTGAACGGCATCCTCACCTGCATCGGTGTCTCCTGCGTCATCGCGCTGGTGGTCTGCCTGGTGGGCAAGAAAAAGATGAAGACCGTCCGCCACGAGGTGGCCGCCCAGACCTACATCGCTGCCGGGGGCCTGCAGCTCACCGACCAGCACGACCGCTTCACCCACATCACGGAGACCCGCCGTCAGATCGAGTCCGGCGGCTCCAAGGGCCAGGTCGGCGGCGGCGGCAGCGGCAGCAGCGGCAAGTTCTGACGAGGGCGCCGCGATGAAACACAGAAGCCTTTCCCGGGCGGCGGCTCTCCTGCTGGCGTTGGTGCTGGCAGGGGGCCTGACCGCCTGCGGCGGGGAGCCCCAGGGCAGCAGCCTCCAGTTGGGCACCACCAAGACCGACCCCAACAGCGCGGCCCACACCTTCAGTGAGGAGGCCCAGCAGGCCCTGGACGACCTGCGGGCCCGGCAGAACGGCGAGCTGTTCGCCGCCGCCTACCTGGGCTATCGGGAGGAGGGCGACACCTCCGACCTGACCGCCTGGCTGCACAATGAGGTCCCGGCCCTGGCGGCCTCCATGCCCTTCCTGCCGGAGATCCCGGAGGAGAACATCATCGGCGACCACGGCGACCTCTACTGCATCGTCCCCCTGGATGCCGCCGCCGACCTGACGGTGGACCGGGTGGCGTGGACGACCTCCGGCAACGGCTCCGCACCGGAGTTCACCGAGGAGCTGTACCGCAGCGAGTCCGCCGAGCCCATCCTGGTCTATGCCAACTACGGCGACTGGCGGGACGAGACGGACGTGGTCGTCCGGGCCAGCGACGGCGGGACCGCCGTGGAGTGGTTCCCCCTCATCGACTTTGAGACCGGCGGGGTCAACGTGCCGGTGGATGGGAACGGGGCCGACCTGGTCCTGGATTTCTCCCACCTCTATGAGGAAGACTGGATGGACATCCCCGCCTTCAGCGACGCGGACTATGACGTGGAGTCGGAGCCGTCTGAGGAATACGACCCGGATGCGGAGTGGCTCCCGCCCACGGACATGGGCCTGGCCAACACCACCTGGTACAGCGACAACGGCTGGGTGCTGGAGTTCGGCTCTGGCAACATGATCCTCTACCAGCCCGTGGCGGGCGAGGGGAACGCGACCCTCTCCCCCTACTACCAGGGGTCCTGGTGGATGGAGGGCGACAGCCTGTGCCTGGGGGTCTACGACGGCAACTGCCCCTTCCCACTGCTCATCTCCCCCTCCGGGGAGCAGATGGTCATCATGCAGGCCGATGACGGCTCCGTGCTGCCCTTCTTTGCGCCGGGCCAGACCACCTGCGGCATGACCCTCAGCTACGGCTGATCCCCCGCGCGGAACCATTTTATAAGGAGGAACACCAAATGAAAAAACGCATCCTGAGCTTGCTGCTCTGTCTGGTGATGGTGGTGAGCCTGCTGCCCACGGCCCTGGCCGCGGGACGCTTCACCGACGTGACCACCAAGGACTGGTTCTATCACGATGTGGAGTACGCCGTCCAACAGGGCCTGGTGAACGGCGTGAACGCCACCACCTACGCCCCCAACAGCAACCTGACCTATGCCGCCGCTGTAAAGTTAGCGGCCTGCATGCACAAGAAAGTCACCAAGGGCAACACCGACTTCACCGTCGGCTCCCCCTGGTACCAGGTCTATGTGGACTATGCCAAGGCCAACGGCATCCTCCCTGCAAACAAGACCTACAACTGGAACGCCAACGCCACCCGAGCAGATTACATGGCTATCTTCGCCAACGCCATCCCCAATAAGGGCCTACTCAGCGGGTATGCTTCCCTTTCCAGCCTGAACAAGGTGGAGGACGGAGCCATCCCCGACGTGCCGAAAAATCACCCCCAGGCCGATGCCATCTATAAGCTCTACCGGGCTGGCATCCTCCAGGGCGACAAGAACCACAACTGCACCCCCGACAGCTTCATCCGCCGCAGTGAGGTGGCCGCCATCCTGACCCGTATGATGGATGCCAACGCCCGCATCAAGTTCCAACTGACGGCCCACACCTACAGCAACGAGGCCCAGCAGGCCCTGGCTGACCTGCGGTCCTTCCAGAACGGCGAGCTGTTCGCCGCCGCCTACCTGGGCTACCGGGAGAAGGGCGATACCTCCAGCCTGAACGCCTGGCTGCACAATAATGTCCCGGCCCTGGCCTCCGCCCTGCCCTTCCTGCTGGAGATCCCCCAGGCGGACATCCTCGGCGCATACGGCGACCTTTACTGCGTCGTGCCCCTGGACAAAAGCGTCAGCTTCACCGTCAAGGGCGTGGAGTGGGAGCAGGGCGGCAACGGCTCGACACCGCACTATTCCGCGCCGCTGTATTACCCCCAGGTCGATCGCCCCTTCCTGCTGTATGTCACCCACGGCACCTGGCGGGACGAGACGAACCTGACGGTGGAGTATGTGAAGCAGAACGGCTTTGTCGGCACCTGGTGCCCCACCTATGACACAGAGACTGGCGTCATCGAAGCCTATGTCCAGGGC
>CAYNZG010000180.1:0-3766 GCA_964401525.1 uncultured Ruminiclostridium sp. | reverse complement strand
ACCCTCTGGGTGGGTGCTGTGCCCTCCCGCAGGGCCCCCTTTTCTCCGGAGAAAATGGGGGAAAAGAGCGCCGGGGCGCTGCCCCTGGACCCCGGGGAAGGGCGGTGATATCCTGCGGGGCAGTCTCTCTTTTCGTCCGGTATTGGTCCCGTTGTCGATACGCGGTCCATGGCGCACCCACCGGCTGGGCGCGCGGGAGGAGGACTGCAAAGGAAAAGGGTTTTGCGATCCCAGAGCCTCCCCTGTGTAAAGGCACCCCAGTGCGCGCACTGGGGTGCCTTTACACAAGAGAGCCTTTTGCGCTCCCACTTCGTAGAGGCCGATGCCCTCATCGGCCCGTCCCCATAGGACACGGACCACGCCCCGTACCCTCAAAACAACGAAGAGAACAGCCGGTACAGGGAGGTCAGCAGCCGCGTCCACAGCCCCTTGGTCCGGCAGTCGTCCAGGGTGATCTCCTGGCAGAGGGGGATGGTCTCTAAGAAGTCGTCCCGGACGGCCTCCACGGTGTCCGTGCCGCAGAGCCAAACGCCGTTTTCGAACTGAAGGTAAAAGCTCCGGTAGTCCAGGTTGCAGCTGCTCACCGAGGCGTAGAGGTCGTCGGCCACCACGGTCTTGCTGTGGAGGAAGCCGGGGGTGAACTCGTAGATCCTGGCCCCGGCGGCCAGCAGGGTGGGGTAGTTGGACTGGGTCACGGCAAAGACCGTCTTCTTGTCCGGGATGTGGGGGGTCATCACCCGCACGTCCACCCCGGACCGGGCGGCGGTGCAGAGGGCGGCGGTGATGGTCTCGTCTAAGATGAGGTAGGGGGTGGTCAGGAAGAGGTAGTTCTTGGCCTTGGTGATCATCTGCAGGTGCAGGTCGGCGCAGACCGTGTCCTCCGGGAAGGGGGTGTCGGCGTAGGGGGCCACCACCCCGGAGATGTGGCCCAGATCCGGCAGGGCCTGGGGGCGGAACCGGTCGTAGTCCGAGCGGCGGGGCTGCTGGTCGTCCCACATGGTGAGGAAGAAGACCGTCAGGCTCCACACCGCCTCCCCCCGCAGCAGGAGGGCGTTGTCCTTCCAGTAGCCGAACCGGTCCAGCCGGTCGATGTACTCGTCGGCCAGGTTCAGCCCGCTGACGAAGCCGGTGACCCCGTCGATGACGCAGAGCTTCCGGTGGTCCCGGTTGTTCTGGTGGATGGACAGCACCGGCTGGAAGGGCTGGAACACCCGGCAGTGGATGCCCATGGCCTCCAGCTCCTCCGGGTAGTCCTCGTCCAGGGTGGTGGCCGAGCCGATACCGTCGTAGATCACCCGGACCTCCACCCCCTGGGCCACCTTCGCCCGGAGGACGGACAGGATGTCCTGCCACATGGAACCCTCGGCGATGATGAAGTACTCCAGGAAGATGTACCGCTCTGCCTTGGCCAGCTCCTCCAGGAAGACGGGGAAGAAGTCCTTGCCGTGGGGGTAGTAGCGGGTGTCGGTGTTGTGATAGGTGGGGCAGCCGGCGGCCTTTTGCAGATAGATGGCCTGCTGGGCCGCGTCGGACCCATAGCGCAGCAGGTCGATGTTGTCCAGCCTGGGGGTGAGCTGACGGCGGTAGGCCCGCAGGGCCTCGCTGCGCTGGAACTTCAACTTCCGCCCGCCGCCCAGGACCAGGTAGAGGATGCCGCCCACCACCGGGACCAGGAGGATGGGCACCAGCCAGGCGATCTTATAGGCCAGCTTGGTGTTTCGGGTGGAGATGTACAGGGCCACCGCGATGCTCACAAAGATGGAGAGCCAGTAGAAGTAGACGAAGTACTGGTTGAAGCTGAGCAGCAGCACCACCACCAGCCCCAATTGCAGCAGGATACTGAGGATGACCCAGAGCATCCGTTGACGACGGGGGGACAGCGCGGTTTTGATGGGATTCAAGGGGCATCCTCCTTTCTAAAGACGGCGCAAGATCGTTGCAGGTCATTGCTCACGTTCCCGCGCGCCCAGCCGGTGGGCGCGCCATGGACAGCCTGCCAAAACAGCGCCGCAGGCACTATGGCAGGAAAAGACCCACGATCCTTGCAGGTCTCCTCCCGCCTCGCCGGGGTCCGGGGGCGGAGCCCCGGCGCTCTTTTTCCCCCTTTTCTCCGGAGAAAAGGGGGCCCAGCGGGAGGCACGCCCTACTCAGAGGGCACACCTGCTTTCGACAGAAACACTTATTTCACGACGACATTTTCCTTCCCCAGCCGTTCCTCCAGCTCCTGTAGCAGGGCAGTGTGGAGCTGGCACCGGGCTCCCAGCCGCCGCTGGGTGTCCGTCAGGTAGAGGACGGCCTGGCTCTCGCCGGGGAAGAGGGTCAGCAGGGCCTGGACCCGGCGGAATTCCGGGGTGTCCCGGCCGGGCAGACGCAGGTAGAGCTTCCCCTGGCGGACCTCCGGCCGACGGGGGGGACGGAAGTCCGGCTGCCCCGCCGGGGTCTGGGACAGGGGAGTCACCCGGTCGCAGAGGAGCTGGGGGGGCTTGTCGTCCCGGACGGAGATGCGTCCGGCGGCGAAAATGGCCACGTTGGCCTGGAGATAGCTGCCGCTCTGCTCCAGCACCCGCTGGAAGGCCAGCAGCTCCACCGAGCCGGTGTCGTCCTCCAGGGTCACATAGGCCATGAGGGAGTTGTTGCGGGTGGTCTTGGTCTTGGCCTCAGCCACGATGCCCGCCAGCAGGACCTTGTCCCCGTCGCGGAACCGGGTGGGGCCGTCGGGCTGGGCGAAGTCCTCCATCATGATGCCGATGGGCACGGCCCCGGCCTGCTGGGCGGCCTCCCGATAGGCATCCATGGGGTGGCCGGAGAGGTAGAGGCCCGTCAGCTCCTTCTCCATGGACATGAGCTGCTCCGGGGGGAACTCCGGCACGTCCTTCAGCCGCAGCTCCACCACCTCGGACTCGCCCTCCCCGGTGGAGAACAGGTCGAACTGGCCCTCTAAATTCTTCCGCTTGTTGCGGATGAGGGCATCCATGAAGGGCTCAAAGGCCTGGACCAGCTGGGCGCGGCCCAGTCCCATGGAGTCGAAGGCCCCCGCCCGGATGAGGCTGTCCAGCACCCGCTTGTTCATGTCGGTATCCAGCATCCGCTGGCAGAAGTCCTGGAAGGAGCGGAAGGGGCCGCCCAGCTCCCGCTGGGCCATGATCTCGTTGGTGACGCCCCGGCCCACGCCCTTCAGGGCGGCCAGACCGAAGCGGATGTTGGGCCCGTCCACGGTGAAGTGGGGGCCGGACTGGTTGATGTCCGGGGGCAGGAGCTTGATGCCCATGGCCCGGCACTCGGTGATGTATTCGGCCACCTTGCCCTGGGAGTCCAGCACGGAGGTCAGCAGGGCGGCCATGTACTCCCGGGGGTAGTGGCACTTGAACCAGGCGGTCTGATAGGCCACGATGGCGTAGCACACGGCGTGGGCCTTGTTGAAGGCGTAGTTGGCAAAGTCGGTGATCTCGTCATAGATGCTCATGGCGATGTCTTCCGGGATGCCGTTGGCGGCGCAGCCGGTGATGCTGCGGTCGGGGTCCCCGTGGAGGAAGGCCCCCCGCTCCCGTTCGATGTCCTTGAGCTTCTTCTTGGACATGGCCCGGCGGACCATGTCTGCCTGCCCCAGAGAGTAGCCCGCCAGCCGCCGGAAGATCTCGATGACCTGCTCCTGGTAGACGATACACCCGTAGGTGTTGGCCAGGATGGGCTGGAGGGAGGGGTGCTTGTAGGTCACAGAGGCGGGGCTGTGCTTGGAGGCGATGAACCGGGGGATGGAGTCCATGGG
>CAYNZG010000179.1:0-3810 GCA_964401525.1 uncultured Ruminiclostridium sp. | reverse complement strand
ACCTCATACCGATAGTTCTGCGTTGGGCAGGGGCCGGTTTTCCGTCCCTGCTCCGCGCCGTTTATGGAAAGGATAGCTGCGATTATGAAACTTTGGGCAGGACGGTTTCAAAAGGAAACCGACGACAAGGTAAACGACTTCAACTCCTCCATCTCCTTCGATGCCCGCCTGTATCAGCAGGACATCACCGGCTCCATCGCCCACGCCACCATGCTGGGCGAGCAGGGCATCATCGCCAAGGAAGAGGCCGACAAGATCGTGGAGACCCTGAAGGTCCTCCTGGCTGAGATCGAGGACGGCAAGGTGGAGTTCACCAAGGACAGCGAGGACATCCACATGAACATGGAGGTCCTCCTCACCGAGCGCATCGGTGCCACCGGCAAGCGTCTGCACACCGCCCGCAGCCGCAACGACCAGGTAGCCCTGGACTTCCGCCTCTTCGTGAAGGAGGAGATCCCCGTCATCCTGGGGATGCTGGCCAACCTGGAAAAGGCCCTCATCCGTCAGGCCGAGGCCAACCTGGATGCCATCATGCCCGGCTACACCCACCTGCAGCGGGCCCAGCCCATCACCTTCGCCCACGCCATGATGGCCTACGCCAACATGTTCCGCCGGGACATCACCCGGTTCGAGGACTGCATGGAGCGGATGGACGAGTCCCCCCTGGGTTCCGGTGCCCTGGCCACCTCCACCCACCCGGTGGACCGGTTCCGCACTGCCGAGCTGCTGGGCTTCGCCAAGCCCATGGACAACTCCCTGGACGGAGTCTCCGACCGGGACTTTGCCATTGAGTTCCTCTCCGCCTGCTCCATCCTCATGATGCACCTGTCCCGGTTCTCCGAGGAGATCATCCTCTGGTGCAGCTGGGAGTTCAAGTTCATCGAGCTGGACGACGCATATGCCACCGGCTCCTCCATCATGCCCCAGAAGAAGAACCCCGACGTGGCCGAGCTGGTCCGGGGCAAGACCGGCCGGGTCTACGGCTCCCTCATCACCCTGCTCACCGTCATGAAGGGCATCCCCCTGGCCTACAACAAGGACATGCAGGAGGACAAGGAGCCTGTCTTCGATGCCATCGACACCGTGGAGCTCTGCCTGCCGGTCTTCACCGCCATGATCGACACCCTCACCGTCAACCGGGCCAACATGCGCAAGGCCGCCAACGGCGGGTTCATCTCCGCCACCGACTGCGCCGACTACCTGGCCAAGAAGGGCATGCCCTTCCGGGAGGCCTACGGCATCGTGGGCAAGCTGGTTGGCCACTGCGTGGACACCGGTCACTCCCTGGAGACCCTCCCCCTGGAGGAGTACCAGAAGGTCTCCCCCTACTTCCAGGAGGATGTCTTCGAGGCCCTCTCCCTGGAGACCTGCGTGGGCGGCCGGAACGTCTACGGCGGTCCCGCCCCCGAAGCTGTCTTGAAACAGATCGAAAACCTGAAGACCTTCCTCAAGGAGCGTGAAGAAGCATGAAGCCTGTCGTATTCATTGACGGACGGGAGGGCACCACCGGTCTGCAGATCTACGACCGGCTGACCCCCCGCCAGGACATCGAGCTGCTGCTCATCGACGAGGAGAAGCGCAAGGACCCCGCCGAGCGGAAAAAGTGCCTGAACGCCGCCGACCTGGTCTTCCTGTGCCTGCCCGATGATGCCGCCCGGGAGGCGGTGGCCATGATCGAGAACCCTAACACCCGGGTCATCGATGCCTCCACCGCCCACCGCACTGCCCCCGGCTGGGACTACGGCTTCCCGGAGCTGTCCCCCACCCACCGGAACGCCATCATCCGGTCCAAGCGGGTGGCCAACCCCGGCTGCCACGCCTCCGGCTTCATCTCCATCGTCTATCCCCTGGTCCAGATGGGTCTCATCCCTGAGGACACCCCCTGTATGCCTACTCCCTCACCGGGTACTCCGGCGGCGGCAAGAAGCTCATCGCAGAGTATCAGGACCCCGACCGGGATCCCCGCCACGCCTCCGCCCGGATCTACGGCACCAACCTGAACCACAAGCACCTGCCGGAGATGGTCCACGTCTGCGGACTGACCCAGCCCCCGGTGTTCCACCCCATTTTAGGGGACTATATCCAGGGCATGGCCACCACCGTTCTGCTGCAGAACGACACTCTGCCCAGCGGCCCCACCGCCTACAACATCTACAACGTGCTGGATGCCTACTATGAAAACCTGCCCTTCGTGTCTGTGGCCCCCTTCGGCGGCGACGAATCGGTGATCTACTCCAGCACCCTGGTGGGGACCAACCAGCTCCGGCTCACCGTCTGCGGCGGCGAAAAGCAGACCACCATCACCGCCGTCTTCGATAACCTGGGCAAGGGTGCCTCCGGCGCCGCCGTCCAGAACATGAACCTGATGCTGGGATTCCCGGAGACGGAAGGTCTCTGACCGACCGCCGCTCCGCCCCTTCGAGACCCCTCCCCTACCGCGGGAGACCCATTTCAAATCCGTAAGGAGGATCCCTACTATGACTACCATTCCCGGCGGCATCACCGCCCCCAAGGGTTTCAAGACCGCAGGCGTGCACTGCGGCGTGAAAGATAACTTCACCAATCCCCAGCCCGATAAGCTGGACCTTGCCCTGGTCCTCTCCGAGGTCCCCTGTGCCGCAGCCGGTACCTTCACCCGGAACGTGGTGAAGGCCGACCCCGTCATCCTCTCCATGAAGCACCTGGCCGACGGTAAGGCCCAGGGTGTCATCGTGGACAGCGGCAACGCCAACGCCTGCGCCCCCAAGGGCATGGAAAACGCCGTGCGCATGGCCAACGCCGCCGCAGCCGCCACCGGCCTGAAGCCCGAGGACTTCGCCGTCTGCTCCACCGGCATCATCGGCGTGGAGCTGAACATCGAGGCCATCGAAAAGGGCATCCCCGGTCTGTATGCCAAGCTGGCTGACGACGCCCAGAGCTCCGACGACGCTGCCCACGCCATCATGACCACCGACCTGAAGAAGAAGGAGATCGCCGTGTCCGTGGAGATCGGCGGCAAGACCGTCACCGTGGGCGCCATCGCCAAGGGCTCCGGCATGATCCACCCCAACATGGGCACCATGATCTGCGTGGTCACCACCGACTGCGCCATCGACAGCGCCGTCCTCCAGCCCATGCTGCGCAGCGTGGTAGACAAGACCTTCAACCGGGTCACCGTGGACGGCGACACCTCCACCAACGACACCTGCGTGGTCCTGGCCAACGGCCTGGCTGGGAACGAGCCCATCACCGGCCCCGGCGCGGACTACGATGCCTTCTTCCAGGCCCTGCGGGTGGTCTGCGAGTACGAGGCCAAGATGATCGCCAGCGACGGCGAGGGTGCCAGCCACCTGCTGACCTGCACCGTCCAGGGCGCAGCCACCGAGGAAAAGGCCGAGGCCATGGCCAAGGCCGTGGTCCGCTCCCCCCTGGTCAAGTGCGCCGTTTACGGTGCCGATGCCAACTGGGGCCGCGTGCTGTGCGCCATCGGCTATTCCGGGGCCAAGTTTGACCCCAAGGCCGTAGAGGTCAAGTTCCAGTCCCAGGCCGGGGAACTGCTGGTCTGCGCCGGTGGCCAAGGTGTGGTCTTCGACGAGGATAAAGCCAAGGAAGTCCTGTCCCAGGAAGAAGTTGAAATTCTCGTGACCCTCACCGAGGGCAGCGCCTCCTGTTCCTGCTGGGGCTGCGACTTGACGTATGACTATGTGAAGATCAACGGGGATTACAGAAGCTGAGCCGTTGCTCTTTCCGCGAGAGAACATACCGTAGTCTTGTATAAAAGCCTCCCTCTGCGAGGGAGGTGGATTCGGCGAAGCCGAAGACGGAGGGAGT
>CAYNZG010000178.1:0-3835 GCA_964401525.1 uncultured Ruminiclostridium sp. | reverse complement strand
ATCAGTCGATGGGGGTCCCGGGGAAGTATTCCTCCACGAAATCCACCTGGTCCACCGTCCAGACCCGGCCGTTGAGGTGCTCCAGGCAGCCGGCATCGGTGGTGAAGCAGAACTCTAATTTATAGGAGTACAGGGCTTGACCGCCGGTGCGGCCGAACTTTTTGTTCTCCCGCTCCCGGCCATACTTGCCGTCGCCTAGCAGGGGGTGTCCGGCGGCAGCCAATTGGGCGCGGATCTGATGGGTGCGGCCAGTGACCAGGCGGCACTCCACCAGGGACAGGCCCCGGCCCTTGGCCAGGGTGCGGTAGAGGGTCACGGCGGTGCGGCCGCCGGGGACGGGACGGTCATGGACGAAGACCTGCTTTTTCGCCTCATCCTTCACCAGAAAGTTTTCCAGCTTCCCCTGGGGCGGGTTCAGGGCCCCCAGGGCCACGCACAGGTAGGATTTTTCGATCTCCCGGTCCCGGATCTTCTGGTTCATGATGCGCAGGGTCTCCGCGTTCTTGGCGGCGATGACGATGCCGCCGGTGTTCCGGTCGATGCGGTTGCACAGAGCCGGGGCGAAGGAGTTCTCCCGATAAGGGGACCACTCCTTCTTCTGATAAAGGTAGGCCTGCAGGTGGGTGAGCAGGGTGTTCACCCGTTCGTTCTCGTCGGGGTGGACCACCATGCCGGGACGCTTGTTCAGCAGCAGCAGGTCCTCGTCCTCGTAGACGATGTCAAGCTGCGGCTTGAAGACCGAGAGGAAGGCATTTTCCGGGGTGGGTCGGTCGAAGAACTCATCGTTGATATAGAGCTGGAGCAGGTCGCCCTTCTGGAGCCGGGTGTCCCGCTTGGCCCCCTTTCCGTTGAGCTTCACCCGCTTGATGCGGATGTATTTCTGGGCCAGAGGGGCCGGGAGGAGGGGAAGGGTCTTGCTGAGCCAGCGGTCCAGCCGCTGTCCGGCATCGTTGCCGCCAATGGTAAATTCCCGCATAGGGTCCGCCTTTCTGCGGCAGTGCCGGGGGACTGCCTGCATTTTTGTCTTTCTTGCCACTTGTCAGAGCCGGAAAACCGGTGTATACTACAACGAGTGGTGAGGTGCAACAAGCATTATACCACAGTTTTGAAAAAAATGAAGAAAGTATTTGACAAGCGCGTTCTTTTTTGATAAAATACTTTCTGTACCATGTGAGGATTGTGCTATGCGACTGAACCTGAGAGAGATCATCCATGTACCCGGGGCCAGTGTTCCTTTCGATTTTACTCTTGATCTGACCCAAGAGGAATTCTTCGGGGAGCATCCCATCACCCGCCCTGTCCACGTAGAGGGCACGGTGAAGAACATCGCTGATGTTCTGGTCCTGGAAGGCCAGGCCGCGTCCCTTTTGGACTACACCTGTGACCGCTGCATGGGCGGATTCAGCCGGGAGAAGGTCGTCAGGCTTTCTTTCCTTCTGGCCGAGACCATCGAAGGAGAAGAAGACGGTGACATCGTTCTTCTGGACGACGGCGAGATCGACGTCGGAGATTTAGCCTACACGGCCTTTATTCTCGATATGGACACAAAACACTTATGCTCAGAAGACTGCAAGGGGCTTTGCCCCGGCTGTGGCGCCAACCTGAACCAGGAGCCCTGTCGGTGCAAAAAGCAGGCCGATCCCAGATGGGCCGCTCTCGAGCAGCTACTTAATAAAAACTGAGTAGTAACCACTAACCAAGTGCCCGAAAGGGCATCACCAAGGAGGTGTCTCGAAATGGCGGTTCCGAAGAGTAAAGTCTCTAAGCAGAGACGCGATAAGCGGCGTGCCAACTGGAAGCTGGCAGCTCCCGCAGTCACGACCTGCCCCAAGTGCGGTGCATATCGGCTGCCCCACCGGCTGTGCAAGGCCTGCATGACCTATGACGGCAAGGTGTTCGGCCAGGTTCAGCAGGAGAACTAATAGGAAAAAGAAGAGGGGATCGCCCCTCTTTCTTTTTTTGTCCAGACCTTTTATCACCGAAAGAAAAAGAAGGAGGCGGACGGTCCGATGTCCCTTACTGTGATCAAGTCAGTGGCTCCCGGCAGCCCGGCCCATCGGGCAGGCCTGCGGGTGGGGGAGACCTTGACGGCCATCAATGGCCAGCGTATCGTGGATGTGCTGGACTACAAATACTATTCCTACGACCCGGAGCTGACCCTCACCCTGCGGGAGGGGGAGCAGGAGCGCACCGTGTCCCTCGCCAAGGAGGTGGGGGAGGACCTGGGCCTGGAGTTTGAGACCTACCTGATGGACCGGGCCCGCTCCTGCGCCAACAAGTGCCTGTTCTGCTTCGTGGATCAGCTCCCCCAGGGGATGCGGGACACCCTGTATTTCAAGGATGACGATGCCCGCCTGTCCTTCCTGCTGGGGAACTATATCACCCTCACCAACCTGAGCAAGCGGGAGCTGCAGCGCATCTGCGACCTGCACATCTCGCCCATCAATATCTCCGTCCACGCCACCGACCCGGAGGTGCGCAAGACCCTGCTGGGCAGCCGCCGGGGCGGGGAGATCATGGAGATCATGACCCGCTTTGCCCAGGCTGGCATCATCATGAACTGCCAGATCGTCTCCTGCCCGGGGATCAACGACGGCCCCGTCCTGCAGAAGAGCATGGAGGAGCTGGCGGCTCTCTATCCCCAGGTGAAGAGCGTCTCTGTGGTCCCTCTGGGCCTCACCTGCCACCGGGAGGGGCTGCACCCTCTGCAGCCCTATACCAGGGAGCAGGCCGCCGCTGTGGTGGCCCAGGTGGAGGCCTACGCTCAGCAGTGCCTGGAGCGGTTCGACAGCCGCGTGTTCTGGTGCTCCGATGAGTTCTACATCCAGGGCGGGCTGGACCTGCCCGAGGACGAATACTACGAAGAGTATACGCAGCTGGACAACGGCGTGGGCATGATGCGCCTGCTGGAGGTGGAGTGCATGGGGGCCTGCATGGGTGCGCCGGAGAACATCCCGGTGGAGCCCTTCTCCATTGCCACTGGCGTTGCCGCCGCGCCTTATCTGCGGCAGATCATTGACAGAGCGGCCGCAAACTGTCATACTGAATTACAATACCAGGTCTACCCGGTGGTCAACCACTTTTTTGGTGAGACCATCACCGTGGCGGGCCTGCTCACCGGCCAGGATCTCATCGCCCAGCTGAAGGGCAAGGACCTGGGGACCCGGCTGCTCATCGCCCAGAATATGCTCCGCCATGGGGAGACCGTCTTTTTGGACGACGTGACCTTGGAGGAGCTGTCTGCGGAGCTGGGGGTCCCGGTGATCCCGGTGCCTCAGGATGGCTTTGACCTGTTCGAAGCGGTCTTCGGGTGCTAATACAGAAAGTAATCGAATTTGTGTTTTAATTTTAGGAGGTGCAACCATGTCGAAACCTCTTGTGGCCATCGTTGGTCGGCCCAATGTGGGTAAATCCATGCTGTTCAACAAATTAGTGGGCCGTCGGCTCTCCATTGTGGAGGACACCCCCGGCGTGACCCGCGACCGGCTCTATGCCGAGTGCGAGTGGAGAGGCCGTACCTTTGATATCGTGGACACCGGCGGCATCGAGCCCGGGACCACCACCGAGATCCTGGCCTTCATGCGCAAGCAGGCGGAGATCGCGATCTCTCACGCCAATGTCATCGTCTTTGTGTGCGACATCAAGACCGGCCTCACGGCGGCGGACCAGGACGTGGCCAACATGCTGCTGAAGGCCCGGAAGCCCGTGGTCCTGGCGGTGAACAAGATGGACCAGGTGGGCATGACCAACCCGGACATCTTTGAGTTCTACAACCTGGGCCTGGGCGACCCCATCGCCGTCTCCGCCGTCCACGGCCACGGCACCGGCGACCTGC
>CAYNZG010000177.1:3226-3838 GCA_964401525.1 uncultured Ruminiclostridium sp. | reverse complement strand
AAAGGTGGCCGCAAACATACACGCTGACAGAAAAAAATCCCTGTCGGTCCCAAAATCGGGACCGACAGGGATTTTTTGTGGGGATACGAGACCGGGGTTCCGGGGTTGCCTGGGTTTTTTTCCCGTGATATAATAGAGTATTCCAGATATTTGGGAGGTCACTATGGAATTTATCATCATCTCCGGGCTGTCCGGGGCAGGCAAATCCTCCGCCGCCGCCTTTTTGGAGGACCTCGGCTTTTACTGTGTGGATAACCTCCCTGTGGCCCTGCTCACCAACTTCGCCGGGCTTTGCATGGCCGGGGCAGGCACCGGGAAATACAGCCGGGTGGCCCTGGTCACCGACATCCGGGGCGGCCAGACCTTCGATGAGCTGTTCCAGGCCCTGGACGAGCTGACCGCCATGCACCTGGACTATCAGCTCCTCTTCTTAGAGGCCTCCGACGAGGTCATCATCAAGCGATACAAGGAGACCCGGCACAACCACCCCCTCTGCCGCCAGGGCTATTCCCTGCCGGAGGCCGTCCAGTTGGAGCGCACGGCCCTGGAGCCGGTCCGCCGCCGGGCCAGCCACATCCTGAACTCCACCGGCCTGAACCTGTCCAAGTTCCG
>CAYNZG010000177.1:0-3216 GCA_964401525.1 uncultured Ruminiclostridium sp. | reverse complement strand
CCGGGGGGAGCTGCTGCGGCTGTTCGGCATGGGCGCACCCAGCGAGACCATCACCGTTTCGGTGACCTCCTTCGGCTTCAAGTACGGCATCCCCATCGACGCAGACCTGGTCTTCGACGTGCGCTTCCTGCCCAACCCCTACTACATCCCCGAGCTGAAGGAGTGCACCGGCCTGGAAGAGGACGTGCGCGGCTTCCTCTTCGGCTACCGCCAGACCAACGAGTTCCTGCGCCACTTAGAGGAGCTGTTGGCCTTCCTCCTGCCGGAGTATGCCGAGGAGGGCAAGTCCTCCCTGGTCATCGCCATCGGCTGCACCGGCGGGCACCACCGCTCGGTGGCCATCACCCACGCCGTGGCCGACTTCATCCGCCAGAAGGGCTACAGCGTGGAGGAACAGCACCGCGATATATCCCGATAAGTCAACCATCACCGATCCCAAGGGAGGGACTGCCATGTCATTTGCCAGCGAAGTCAAGGCCGAGCTCTGCCGGTCCAAGCTCACCCGCAAGTGCTGCGCCCAGGCCGAGGCCTGCGGCGTGCTGCTCTACTGCAACCGCTTCTCCCCCCGGGAGGTCCGCATCGTCACCGAGTCGCAAGACTTCGGCCGCCGGCTCCCTGCCCTGTTCCACAAGGCCTTCGGCCTCTCCTTCGACGAGAAGGGAGACCCCGAGAGCCCCAAGCAGGTCTTTCTCATCAGCGACCAGGCCAAGTTAGAGCTGCTGTGGGACCGTTGCGCCTTCGACCCCATCGGCCCGGCCCACCACATCAACTTCGGCCTGTTAGAGGAGACCCACTGCCGCCAGGCCTTCCTGCGGGGGGCCTTCCTGGCGGGCGGCTCCGTCACCGACCCCCTGAAGGGCTACCACTTAGAGCTGTCCACCACCCACCGCTCGGTGAGCCGGGAGATGACCGCCCTGCTGCTGGAGCTGGGCTACGCCCCCAAGGAGGTCACCCGGAAGGCCAACTACATCACCTACTTCAAGCAGAGCGAGGCCGTGGAGGACCTGCTCACTGCCATCGGCGCGCCGGTGTCCGCCATGGAGCTCATGAACGCCAAGGCAGAGAAGCTCCTGCGCAACGGGGTCAACCGCCGGGTCAACTGCGAGGCCGCCAACGTGGACAAGACCGTGGACGCGGCCATGGAGCAGCGACAGGCCATCCACATCCTCCGCCAGGCGGGGGTGCTGGAGGAGCTGACCCCCAAGCTCCAGGAGGCCGCCCGGCTGCGGGAGGAAAACCCGGAGCTGTCCCTGTCCCAGCTGGCAGGGCTGTGCGA
Organism: uncultured Ruminiclostridium sp.; assembly: GCA_964401525.1. Taxonomy (GTDB): domain Bacteria; phylum Bacillota; class Clostridia; order Oscillospirales; family Oscillospiraceae; genus Evtepia. The sequence continues at coordinate 1,940 of CAYNZG010000177.1, read as the reverse complement.
TCCCCCGGTGACCAAGTCCTCCCTGAGCCACCGCCTGCGGAAGCTCATCGAGCTGAGCAAAAAGACCGCGCTCTGATCTGCCAGAGGATACACCATAATACAAAAGGATAAAGGAGAATACGATCATGACCAGATACGAAAAAGCAATGGCTTACCACAAGCAGGGCTACAACTGCAACCAGTCCCTCCTGGCCGCCTTCACCGATGTCACCGGCCTGTCCGAGCAGACCAGCTTCGACCTGGGTGCCGGGTTCGGCGCAGGGATGTTCACCGGCGAGATCTGCGGCGCACTGTCCGGCGCAGTGATGGTGCTGGGCATGGTCACCCCCGTGGACCAGAACGACCCCGTGGGCAGCAAGCGCCGCACCGGTGCCCTGGCCAAGGAGGTCCAGACCCGCTTCCAGGAAAAGTACGGCGCGCTGCGCTGTTCCGAGCTGCTGCAGGTAGAGCTGGATCCCGCCGCCTGCGCCGCCGCCCAGGCTGTGGGCACCACCAAGCACTGTGAGGTCCTGATCCTGGCCGCCATGGAGCTGGTGGAGGACATGCTGGCCCAGCGCGGTTGAGCCCATGGCCATGGAGACCGCCATGCCCGCCTTCGTCCACCTCCACGTCCACTCGGAGTACAGCCTGTTAGACGGTGCCTGCCGCATCCAGGCCCTGGTGGACCGGGCCAAGGAGCTGGGGCAGACCGCCATCGCCCTCACCGACCACGGGGTCATGTACGGCGCGGTGGACTTCTACAAGGCCGCCAAAGCCGCCGGGATCAAGCCCATCATCGGCTGCGAGGTCTATGTGGCCCCCCGGACCCGGTTCGACAAGGAGCACAACATCGACAACAGCCCCCGCCACCTGGTGCTCCTGTGCCGGAATGAGACCGGCTACCGGAACCTCTGCGCCATGGTGAGCCGGGCCTTCACCGAGGGTTTTTACGGCAAGCCCCGCATCGACCTGGACCTGCTCCGGGCCCACAGCGAGGGCCTCATCGCCCTGTCCGCCTGTCTGGCCGGGGAGGTCCCCCGCCGCATCTTAGACGGCGACTACCAGGGGGCCAAGGCCCACGCCTTAGAGATGCGGGAGCTGTTCGGCCCCGACGGCTACTATCTTGAGCTCCAGGACCACCACATCAAGGAGCAGAAGGAGGTCCTGCGGGCCACCCTGAAGATCCATCAGGAGACCGGCATCCCGCTGGTGGCCACCAACGATGTCCACTACCTCACCCGGGCCGACGCGGCCACCCAGGATGTGCTGCTGTGCATCCAGACCGGCCGGACCGTGGACGAGCCCAACCGGATGCGGTTCGAGACCGACGAGTTCTACCTGAAATCCGGCCAGGAGATGGCCGACCTCTTCCCCCAGTGGCCGGAGGCCCTGGAAAACACCTGCAAGGTGGCCGAGCTGTGCACCATGGACTTCCAGTTCGGCACCTACCACTTACCTGAGTTCAAGCTGCCCGAGGGCTACACCGACGGCAACGCCTACTTCGAGACCCTCTGCCGCCAGGGCTTCGCCCGCCGCTACCCCGACGGCAGCCAAGCGTATCGGGAGCAGCTGGAATATGAGATGGCTATGATCCGCCGGATGGGCTTTGTGGAATACTTCCTCATCGTCTCCGACTTCATCGGCTACGCCAAGCGCAAGGGCATCCCCGTGGGGCCGGGCCGCGGCTCCGCCGCCGGGTCCATGGTGGCCTACTGCCTGGACATCACCGACGTGGACCCCATGAAATACTCCCTCTACTTCGAGCGATTCCTGAACCCCGAGCGCGTCTCCATGCCCGATATCGACGTGGATTTCTGCTACCGCCGCCGGGGCGAGGTCATCGACTATGTGAACCGGAAGTACGGCGAGGACCATGTGGCCCAGATCGTCACCTTCGGCACCATGGCCGCCAAGGGGGCCATGGTGCCGAAGGTGACGATCTGGGCCACATGGTCCTCGCC
>CAYNZG010000176.1:0-3845 GCA_964401525.1 uncultured Ruminiclostridium sp. | reverse complement strand
GGGGTCCAGGGGTGTCCCCTGGTCTTCTTTCCCCCATTTCTTGAAAGAAATGGGGGCCTGCGGAAGGCACCGCCCGCCCTCACACCTCCGAAAGGGTGAAGGTGAACTGGGTGAACCCGTCCTCGCTGGTCACGGTGATGTCTTCCTTATATGTATTTAATAGAGTCTTGACGATGTACAGCCCTAACCCCACCCCTTCCTTGTGAGAGGAGCGGGAGCTGTCCGTCTTGTGGAACCGGTCGAAAATGTGGTCTAACTGCTCCTGGGGGATGGTCTCGCCGTCGTTGCCCACGGACACATATGCCTTGCCGCCCCGAGTGCTGATGCTGAGGGTCAGCTTCCCCTTGGGGGTGGCGAACTTGGCGGCGTTGTCCAGCAGGTTGTAGCACACCTGGGTCACCGCGTCCGGGTCGCCCCAGACCATCACCGGCCCCTCGGGCAGATCCACCTGCACGTCCAGGTCCTTTTCTGTGATCTTGGCCTCCAGACTGATGAGGACCTGAAGGAGGACCTCCGCCGCGTCGAACTGCTCCTGAGCGGCCACCCGGTCAGAGGACTGCAGCCGGGACAGCTCCAGCATCCGCCGGACCAGCCGGGACAGGCGGCGGGTCTCCGAGGAGATGATCTGCAGGGATTCCTTCTCCTTCTCCGGGGGGATGGTCCCGTCCAGGATGCCCTCTGCGAAGCCCGCGATGGTGGTCATGGGGGTCTTCAGCTCGTGGGAGACGTTGGCCACGAATTCGCTGCGCTTCTTCTCCGCCTGGGCCAGGGAGTCGGCCATGGCGTTGAAGGCCACCGCCAGCTCGCCGATCTCGTCGGTCCGCTTGGCGTATTGGGTGAAGCGGGTGTCCACCTCGCCGTGGGCGAAGGCGTGGGCCCCCCGGCTCATGCCCTTGATGGGGTCGATGATCCGCTGCACGGCCACCGAGCAGATGACCAGGGACAGCAGCATGACCGCCAGGGCGGTGATGAGGAAGAGCTGGAACATATTCCGCATGAAGTTCAGCAGGGAGGAGGCATCCGAGGCCAGGAACAGGAAGCCCACGATCTCTCCCCGCTGGTTGCTGTCCCCGCTGATGGGGTCCACGGGGTAGGACACGATGGGCACGCCGGACACGAAGCTCTCGTTGGCCAGCAAACCGTTGAAGGTGGTGGTGCCGCTGTAGGTCATGTCGGTCAGGATCTCGTTGATGGCCCAGGAGGGCACCGCGGCGTTCACCAGGGCCGACTCCTCCGGCAGGCTGCTCCCTGCGGCAAAGAGGATGGTCCCCTGAGCGTCACACAGGAGGATGGTGGAGTTGGAGATCATGGCCACGGAGGTGATGTAGGACCGCAGATGGGGGGTGGAGAGGGTGAGGCCGTCGTCAAAGGCGGCGTTGGCATACCGGGAGATGGTCTCTAAGTTCCGCTCCAGGGTCTCCCGGCTCTCCTCCTGGTGATAGCGGTAGGTCAGGGCCATGAAGCCCGCCCCCAGCATGCTCAGGCACAGGGCGATGAGGGCGATCATCACCGCCATCTGGCGGCTGTACATGCTGGTCCGCTTGGGGGGCGGCGGCGGAGCCGGGTTCTGACGGGGTGGCTTGGTGGTGGTCATGGTGCTTCCCCTCTCAGCCGTTGCGCAGCTCGAACTTGTAGCCCACGCCCCACACGGTCTTCAGGGACCACTGGTCGCTGACCCCCTCCAGCTTTTCCCGCAGCCGCTTGATGTGCACGTCCACCGTACGGGAGTCACCGAAGTAGTCAAAGCCCCACACCTCGTCCAGCAGCTGGTTCCGGGTGAACACCCGGTTGGGGGCGGCGGCCAGATGATAGAGCAGCTCCAGCTCCTTGGGGGGCGTATCGATGCGCTTGCCCTTGACCTCTAACTCATAGGAATCCAGGTTGATGACCAGGCCGTCGAAGGTCAGGCGGCGGCCCTTGTCAGCCTCCTCGTCGCCCAGACGGCGGAGGACGGCGTGGACCCGGGCCAGCAGCTCCTTCATCTCGAAGGGCTTGACGATGTAGTCGTCTGCGCCCATCTCCAGCCCGGCCACCTTGTCGATGGTCTCGCCCTTGGCGGTGAGCATGATGATGGGGGTGGCGTCGGTCTCCCGGATCTTGGCGCAGACGGACCAGCCGTCCATCACCGGGAGCATGATGTCCAGCAGCACCAGGTCCGGCTGGAACAGGCGGTACAGCTCCAGGGCCTTGCCGCCGTCCCCGGCGACCATGGTCTCATAGCCTTCTTTTTTTAAATAGAGGTTGACCAGCTCTGCGATGTTGCTCTCATCCTCTACGATCAGCACTTTTCTTGCCATCGAAGCACCTGCTTTCTGTGGGGGTATTGATAGGAAGAGGATAGCAGAAAAATGTGAACATATCTGCCATTTTCCTTCTATTTTATTATGGCATGGAAGCTTTTTTTCGTCAACGCCTCTTTTCCCCCACCCTCTATCTTCCTGACTCCCACCCCCGCAGTCCTCCACCCCCGTCCCTGCGCGCCAGCCGGTGGCGCGCCATGGACAGCCTACCGACAACAGAACCAATACCGTGGGAAAAACGGCACTTCCCTGGCAGGATGTCACCACCCTTCCCTGGGATCCAGGGGTGCCCCCTGGTCTTCTTTCCCCCATTTCTTGAAAGAAATGGGGTCCTGCGGAAGGCATCGTACCTACGTATAGGTCACCCTCACCTTTCTTGAAGAAGGCCCCCTCCGCATACCCCCTCCCCCCGCAGCATATACTGTCCCAACTGCACAGGAAAGGAGGGCCCTTCATGCCCAACGACCAACACACCGGCGGCCCGGCCCACCGGATCACCCTGGACCAGCGGGCGCGGCTGACCATCTCCGGGGTGGACGGGGTGGAGCGGTTCGACGAGTCCGCCATCCTCCTCACCACCCCCTGCGGCGACCTACAGATCCAGGGCAGCGGGTTGCACATCGAAAAGCTCAGCCTGGACGGGGGCGACCTGCTGGTGGAGGGGACCGTGGACTCCCTCACCTACGAGGAGGAGGACCGCCCCTCGTCCTTCCTGGGGCGGCTCTTCCGGGGATGAACATCAACCCCCTGGCCCAGGCCCAGACCTTTCTCTGCTGCCTGGGGGTGGGCCTAGCCCTAGGCCTGCTCTATGACCTGCTCCGCCCCGCCCGCCGGGCCGCGCCCCTGGCCCTGCTGCGGGGTGCCTTAGACCTGGCCTTCTGGCTGCTGGTCTGCCTGACCCTCTTCCTCTGCGCCCTGGTCCTGGGGGACGGCCGGGTCCGGCTCTACCAGGCCGCCGCCCTGACCTTGGGGGCCGCCTGGTACTTTCTCCTCCTGAGCCCTTGGGTCCGCCGGGTCCAGACCCGCCTGTTCCGCCCCCTCCGGCGGACCTGTTTCATCCTCCTGGCTCCGTTGATAAAACTGGGTTCTTTCGGCAAAAAAAGGGCCGTTACCCTCTTTTCTTTTTGGGGCAGTTGGAGTAAAATGGACTATCTGAGAAGATTCGGCGGTCCATCCCGCCCTGACCACGGAACAAGGGAGGCGCACCATCGTGCTCCAATGGAAGCAGCTAAAGAAGAGCAGCCTGTGCAAGCGGGCCGCGCTGGTGTTAGTGCTGGCCATTCTGCTGGTCCAGCTGATCGGGGTCCGGCAAGAGCTTTCCGGCATCCGCGCCACCGCCGACGAACTGACCCAGCAGGTCGCAGAGCAGACCCAGAACAACCTGGAGCTGTCCAACGCCATCGAGAACCGCGATGACCCCGACTTTGTGGAGGACATCGCCCGGGAGAAATTAGGGCTGGTCTCCCCCAGCGACCGGGTCTTTTACATCACAGATTAAAAGGTCCCACCTTTTTTTTGAAATACAACGAGGAGGATTTTCAGTAC
>CAYNZG010000175.1:0-3858 GCA_964401525.1 uncultured Ruminiclostridium sp. | reverse complement strand
TTCAAGGTCTGCCAGGAGAAGATCCTGGAGCACGGGCTGGACATGAAGCTGGTCAACGTGGAGTGCATCTTCGAGGGTACCAAGATCCTCTTCTTCTTCACCTCCGAGGGCCGGGTGGACTTCCGCGCCCTGGTGAAGAGCCTGGCGGCCATCTTCCACACCCGCATCGAGCTGCGGCAGATCGGCATCCGGGACGAGGCCAAGATGCTGGGCGGTCTGGGCATCTGCGGCCGACCCTTCTGCTGCTCCTCCTTCCTGCGGGAGTTCCAGCCGGTGTCCATCAAGATGGCCAAGACCCAGAACCTGTCCCTGAACCCCACTAAGATCTCCGGCACCTGCGGCCGCCTGATGTGCTGCCTGAAGTATGAGCAGGAGGCCTATGAGGACCTGATGAAGGACGCGCCCCGCATGGACTCCTTCGTGGAGACCCCGGACGGCGCAGGCACCATCATCAGCATGAACACCCTCCGGGAGAAGGTCCGGGTCCGCCTGGACAACGAGCCGGATACCCTGAAGACCTATCACAACAGCGAGATCCGCGTCATCCGCAGCGGCAAGGGCAAGCGGCCTGAGGGCTATGTGGAGCCTCCCAAGGAGGAGCTGGCCAAGCTGCGGAAGGTCACGGAGTCCCCCGAGGACCAGTACCGCCGGGAGCAGGCCGAGCTGGCCGCCGCCCTGGATGATTTCCTGGCGGAGAACGGCAAGCACCGTTCCGAGGGCCGTCACACCGCCCACGAGCCCGCCCGCCGCCGCCGCGGCGGCGACAAGGGCCGGAATGCCGAGAAGGCAGAGAAGGCCCTGGAGGCCGCTGTGGAGCGGGAGAAGGAGAAGCAGGAGAACAAGAACCGCTCCCGCCGCCGCCGTGGTGGTCAGGGCAAGAGCGGCGCACCTGCCGCCGAGACCGCCAGGGCAGCCGTCCAGCCGGAGCTGACCAGGGAGGCCGTGAAGGAGCCTGCCGAAGGCAAGAAGGAGGGGACCTCCCGCCGCCGTCACAGAGGCGGCCGGGGCCGCGGCCACGGAAGCAGCGGCGCAGCGCCCCATCCCGAGAACAACGCGGCCCAGCAGACCAAGAAGCCCCAGCACCCCGCCGAGGGCCGCGGGTCTGCCCCCAAGGCCGAGGGCGGCGAGAAGAAAGGCCGGTCCAACTGGCACCGTCGCGGCCACCGCCGCAGCGGCGGAAACGGTCCCAAGACCCCGCCCGCCGGAAACTAAGAGAACAAAATAAGCGGAATACCGCAGAAAGAAGGTCATACCATGGCTGAGATCATTGATATCACCGGCAACGTCCCCGAGGAGGAGGAAAACATCTACCTGCTGGAGGATGAAAACGGCAACGAGGTCCCCTTTGAGTTCGTGGATCTCATGGAGTACGAGGGCGAGGAATACCTTTTCCTGCTGCCTGTCCAGGACGACGACGGCGAGGTGGTCATCCTCCATGTGGACATGGTGGACGGCGACGAGGAAGCCTACAGCGGCGTTGAGGACGACGCACTGCTGACCACCCTCTTCAACATGTTCAAGGAAAAGTACCAGGACATGTACGAGTTCGCAGACGACGAATAACACGGATCAAACACAGGATCGGCTCCCTCTGGCGAGGGAGCCGATTTCTTGACCGGGAAGGAGAGATGACATGACGCAAACAAGGACCCTGACCAACCGGCTGCTCTGCTACTTTTTCGGCCTGTTTATCATGACGGCGGGCATCGCCCTGTCCGTGAAGTCGAACTTAGGGGTGACGCCGGTGAGCTCCATCCCCTACACCCTCACCTGCTGCTGGGGCATCGAGATGGGCAAGGCCACCATCCTGTTCCACTGTGTCCTGGTCTTTCTCCAGGTCCTGCTCCTCCGGCGGGCCTTTCGGCCCAAAGCCCTGCTCCAGATCCCCGTGGGCATCGTGTTCGGGTATTTCACCACCTTCTGCAACTACCTGGTGAGCTTTTTGCCCACCCCGGGGAACCTGTTGGTCCGGACCCTCATGGTCCTGGCCGGGATCGTGCTGCTGGCCGTGGGCATCTTCTTCTACCTCCCGGCGGATATCATCCCCCTGGCCGGAGAGGGGGTCATGCAGGCGGTGGCCGATGCCGCCGGCATCCCCTTTTCCAAGGTGAAGGTGGGCTTTGATGTCACCATGGTGGTCCTCTCCCTGGTGACCTGCCTGGTGGTCCTGCACAGCGTGGGCAGCGTGGGCCTGGGCACCATCCTCGCCGCCTTCCTGGTGGGCACCGTGGTGGGGTGGATCACCCGGAAGTTCGGCAAGTCCATCAAGAATACCGTGTAAGCGCAAAAAACCGCCCCGTGGAAGTCCACGGGGCGGTCATTGTTATTGGGGGGAACCGGAGGTCATCAATTAATACTTGTAGAAGCCCTCGCCGGTCTTGCGGCCCAGCAGGCCTGCACGGACCATCTTCTTCATGGTCAGAGCGGGACGATACTTGGAGTCGCCGGTCTCGGTGAAGATGGTCTCCATGATGGCCAGGCAGATGTCCAGACCGACCAGGTCAGCCAGAGCCAGGGGGCCCATCTTGTGGTTAGCACCGTACATCATAGCGGTGTCGATGTCTTCCTTGGAAGCGATGCCGTTCTCCAGGACGATGATAGCCTCGTTGATCATGGGGAACAGGATGCGGTTGACCACGAAACCGGGAGCTTCGCCGACCTCGACGGGGCTCTTGCCGATCTCAGCAGCGCAGTCATAGACAGCCTTGAAGGTCTCGTCGTCGGTACGAGCGCCGCGGATGACCTCGACCAGCTTCATAGCGGGAGCGGGGTTGAAGAAGTGCATGCCCAGGACCTTCTCAGGACGCTTGGTAGCAGCAGCGATAGCGGTGATGGAGATGGAGGAAGTGTTGGAAGCCAGGATGGTCTCGGGCTTGCACAGCTCGTCCAGTTCCTTGAAGATGCCCTTCTTGATGTCCAGGACTTCGATGGCAGCTTCCACGACCAGGTCGCAGTCAGCAGCGTCAGCCAGCTCCAGGGTGTAGGAAACGCGGCCCAGGATAGCAGCCTTCTCTTCCTCGGTGATCTTGCCCTTGGCGACCTTCTTCTCCATGTTCTTGGTCAGGACGCTCTCGCCGCGCTGCACAAATGCCTCAGCGATGTCGCGGACGACGACGGTCTTGCCTGCTTCTGCGAAAACCTGAGCGATGCCCATGCCCATGGTGCCAGCGCCCAGAACCATGATCTTATTGATAGCCATGATAGTGTTCCTCCTAAGTTTTTATATGAAAGAAGTTTTTAACAGAATAAAGTAGGGGGCAAACTGCCCCCTACGCGGGGATCAGGAAGCTTAGTGGTTCTTGAAACCGTCCAGCTTGCGCTTTTCCACGAATGCCTTCATAGCGTCCTTCTGGTCCTCGGTGGAGAAGCAGGTAGCGAAGGCCAGAGCTTCGTAGGTAGCGGCGGTGGAGATGTCGCAGTCGATGCCGCGGCGGATCGCCATCTTGGAAGTGCGGATAGCGACCTGAGCCTTGCTGGCGATCTTCTCAGCCATTTCCAGGGCGAAGGTCATGAGCTCTTCGGGAGCGACAACGTGGTTGACCATGCCGATCTCCTGAGCGCGCTTAGCGTCGATGGTGTCAGCGGTGTAGATCAGCTCCATGGCGGGGCCGGTGCCGATGATACGAGCCATACGCTGGGTGCCGCCGAAGCCGGGGGTGATGCCCAGGCCCACTTCGGGCTGGCCGAACTTTGCCTTCTCAGAGGCGATGCGGATGTCGCAAGCCAGGGACAGCTCGCAGCCGCCGCCCAGAGCGAAGCCATTGACCGCGGCGATGGTGGGCTTGGTCAGGTTCTCCAGCTTCAGGAACACGCCGTTGCCGTAGGCGCCGAACTTCTTGGCCTGAGCGGCGGACAGGG
>CAYNZG010000174.1:0-3997 GCA_964401525.1 uncultured Ruminiclostridium sp. | reverse complement strand
GGTGTTCCCGCAGGAGGGTGACCTTGCGCATATACTCTTCCTGGGTGTTCTGAGCCTCCCACTGGAAGGGGGTGTGGGACTTGGGCACGAAGCAGGAGGTGGACACGGTGATGCGCACGCCCCGGGAACGGTTGGGGGTGTTGTTCCGCCAGACGTGGTAGACCTTGGTGGCCAGGTCGGCGATGCCCAGCACGTCCTCGTCGGTCTCCGTGGGCAGGCCCAGCATGAAGTAGAGCTTCACGCTGCTCCAGCCACCGGCGAAGGCGGTGCGGCAGGAGTTCAGCAGGTCCTCCTCGGTGACGTTTTTGTTGATGGCATCCCGTAGCCGCTGGGAACCGGCCTCCGGGGCGAAGGTCAGACCGCTCTTCCGGCCGCCGGCCTGGAGCTTTTCCATGAGGCTCATGGAGAAATTGTCCGCCCGGAGGGAGGGCAGGGAAAGGTTGATCTTGTTGGGCTGGCACCAGGGCAGCAGCCCGTCGCACAGGGGTAGCAGGTCGGGATAGTCGCTGGAGGAGAGGCTCATGAGGGTCATCTCCTGATAGCCGGAGTCCTTGCAGGCCTCGATGCCCTGCTGGGTCAGCAGCTCATGGCTGCGGTTCCGGACGGGGCGATAGACAAAGCCCGCCTGGCAGAAGCGGCAGCCGCGGATGCAGCCCCGGAACAGCTCCAGGGAGACCCGGTCGTGGGTGACCTCGGTGGAGGGGACGATGGTCTTCACAGGATAGTAGGACTTGTCCATGTCCTGGACGATGCGCTTGGTGACCACCGCCGGGATGCCCTCCTGGGGGGTGATGGCAGTGATGACCCCGGTCTCGTCATAGGTGACATCATAGAGAGAGGGCACATACAGGCCGGGGATCTGGGCGGCCGCCCGGAGCATCCGGTCCTTGGACCAGCCCTCATCCCGGGCCTGGCGGTAGAGCTGGATCAGCTCCGGCAACACATCCTCGCCCTCGCCCAGGGAGACGATGTCAACGAAGGGGGTCAGGGGCTCCGGGTCGTACATGGCGGTGCCCCCGGCCACCACCAACGGGGTCAGGTCGGGGCGGTCGGCGCTGCGGACGGGCAGCCCGGCCAGGTCCAGCATATTCAGCACATTGGTGTAGGCCATCTCATAGCCCAGGGAGAAGCCGATGAGGTCGAAGTCCTTCACGGGGTCGCCGCTCTCCAGGGCGTAGAGGGGCAGCCCTTCCCGGCGCATCTCGTCCTCCATGTCGCCCCAGGGGGCGAAGACGCGCTCGCACCAGACCCCGTCCATCTCGTTCATCACGCCGTAGAGGATGCGCAGCCCTAAGTTGGACATGCCGATCTCGTAGGTGTCTGGGAAGCAGAAGGCGAAGCGGCAGTCCACTTGGCTTTTCTCTTTCTGGACGGCGTTGTACTCGCCGCCCACATAACGGCCGGGCTTCTGGACCCGGGCCAGGATCTTTTCCAGTTTGTGATCCATAGGGACCTCCTGTACAGCAGAGGGGAGACCTCCGCGAATTTGACAAGTTTAAATAGTATACCATAAAAAGGACTGCTGTGCAGTCCTTTTTTTAAAATTTACGGTTTGCGGCCATGGATATGACAGATCTTTCGGTAGAGCAGCAGGCCACCGCCGCTGAGCAGCAGAGTCAGGAGAAAGACCACCCCCGCCAGCAGATACTGCTGGCTCCCCAGGGCGTTGCCGCCGATGGTGGAGGTGACGATGGCCGGGAGCCGCCCTAAGGTGCAGATGAGCATCAGCACGGGGATGGGGATGTCGGTGAGCCCCGCAAAGTAGCACAGCAGATCCTTGGGTGTCCCCGGGACCATGAAGATGACCAGGAAGAGAAGGGTCCGCTGGGGAGAGCTCTTCAAGAAGCGGATGGTGTGGAGCTTTTCCCGGGAAAAGAAGACCTCGACCACGGGCAGACCGAACCGGCGCACCAGACCGATGACCACCAGGCTCCCCACCGCGCCGCCTAACAGACAGAGGAGGGTGCCTTCTATCGCGCCGAAGGCATAGCCCCCGGCGATCTCCAGCGGCTCCCCGGGGATGATGGCGGCCAGGACCTGCAGGGCCACCATGCCCACATAGATGGCCTGTCCGCCCAGCTTCTGCTGCTCGATCCACTGGCGGAACTGCTCCGGCTCCGAGGCCAGACGGACCATAGGCACACCGACCTGCCAGCAGAGCAGGGCGATGACAAGGACAAAGAGAAGAACAGCAGCCCAGGCCAGTGCTTTTTTTCGGGCCTGCGCAGAGAGCAGTCTCATGGGAAGGGTCCCTTCTTTCGCGGGTCAAGATCGTTTGCCCCTCCATTCTATCCCAACCCCGTGCGTTCGTCAAGGTCCGCCGGGGTCGTCCGGGCCGGGATGAAAAACTCCCCACCGGAGCTGCTCCGGTGGGGAGGGGATCAACTGGGATCAGCCGCCGAAATAGGAGACGATACCGATGACGAACAGGGCAAAGATGATGACGGGCAGCACATAGGTGATGTAGCCGCGCATCCAGTTCTGCATCTTCAGACCCGTGCCGGCGTTGGCTTCCTTCAGCAGGTTCTTCCAGCCCCAGCCACGCTTGTGGGTGGCGAAGATGACGAAGAACATGGAGCCCAGGGGCAGCAGGATGTTGCTCACCAGGAAGTCCTCCAGATCCATGAAGTTGGTGCTTCCGCCCAGGGGGTGGATACCGGAGAGGAGGTTGAAGCCCAGGACGCAGGGGAGGGACAGGAGGATGAGGGCCACGCAGTTGATGAGGCAGGCCTTCTTCCGGCTCCAGCCGAACAGGTCCATGCAGCAGGCCAGGATGTTCTCAAACACGGCAAAGACCGTGGAGAGCGCGGCGAAGGACATGAAGACGAAGAACAGCGCGCCCCAGAGGTTGCCCATGGACATGTTGTTGAACACGTTGGGCAGGGTCACGAAGATCAGGCTGGGACCGGAGCCCACCTCGACGTTGTAGGTGAAGCAGGCGGGGAAGATGATGAGGCCGGAGACCAGAGCCACGAAGGTGTCCAGGATGATGACGCTCACGGACTCACCCATGAGGGAGTGCTTCTTGTCCAGGTAGCTGCCGAAGATGGCCATGGCACCGATGCCGAGGCTCAGGGTAAAGAAGGCCTGGTTCATGGCGCCCACGATGACGTTGCCCACGCCGATCTCCTGCATCTTGCCCAGGTCGGGCTTCAGATAGAAGGACAGGCCCTCGGAGGCACCGCCCATGGTGAAGCTGTGGATGGCCAGCAGGACCATGATGGCCAGCAGAGCCAGCATCATGTACTTGGTGACCCGCTCCAGACCGTTCTGCAGACTGAAGGAGCAGACGAAGATGCCCAGCAGGACCACCAGGATGGTGTAGACCAGCATGGTGCCGGGGTCAGCGCAGACATTGTTGAAGGCCTCGCCCACCTGCTCCGGGTCCATGCCGTTGAAGGCACCCTGGGCGGTCTTGACGAAATACTGGATCATCCAGCCGGCCACGGTGGTGTAAAACATCATCAGCAGGTAGTTGCCGATCATGCAGGCGTAGCCGTGGCAATGCCATTTGCTCCCCTTGGGCTCCAGCTGCTGGTAGAGTCGCACGGGACTCTTCTGGCTGGCGCGGCCCAGGGAAAACTCGATGGTCAGCACGGGCAGCCCCATGATGACCAGGAAAAACAGGTAGATCAGCACGAATGCGCCGCCGCCGTATTGCCCGGCCATGTAGGGGAACTTCCAGACGTTGCCCACGCCGATGGCGCAGCCGGCACTCAGCAGGATAAAGCCGAGGCGACTGCCTAAACGTTCTCTTTCCATAGATTCTTCTCCCTATCAAATAACTTATTCTGCCATAAGGCAGACAGTATGGTGCATTGTACCCCATTTTCATTTCTTTTGCAACCTTTTATAAGAAGAAAGTGAAGAAAGAATAAGAAATCAGTCACCCTTTGCCGCAGGGGCTCTGGCAGCCATGGCAGCTCCCGCCGCAGGAGTAGCCGGAAGCCTTCCGGCGGCGGATGGTCCGGAGGGCCAGACCCACGGCGGCCAGGAG
>CAYNZG010000173.1:0-4005 GCA_964401525.1 uncultured Ruminiclostridium sp. | reverse complement strand
TGTCGTTCTGGACGATCAGCACCGGACGCACGCCCCCCTGCTCGCTGCCCACCACAGGGCTCAGGTCGGCATAAAAGATATCTCCGCGTTTTACGCTATTGTCCACAATGCTCACACTCCGCCGGAAAGTAGGATCCTGCGCTACCAGGAACGGTTCCTATGTAACGCGGGTCACTATGATTCTCCCACGGATGGCGCGTTTTATACCCCGGCGCAGACCCGCGCCGGAGAAAACGCCCCCGGCCCGGACACAGACGGCTGTGCCCGTTCCCCTCGACCCATCCTATGCAGCAGGCGGCCGATGGGAGCATCCGGATTTACAGATAGATGCGGTGGATGCGCTTGGCCATCACGCACAGCAGCTCATAGGAGATGGTGTCCATGATGTCGGCACCGACCTCCACCGTCTGGTGGTCGCCGTACAGGGTCACCACATCCCCCTCCTGCACGCCGGGGATGTCGGTCACGTCCACCATGCACATGTCCATGCAGACCCGCCCGGTGATGGGCGCTCTCTCGTTGTGGATGAGGACGGTGGCCTTGTTGGAGAAGCCCCGGCAGTAGCCGTCGCCGTAGCCCACGGGGATGACCGCCAGCACGGAATCCCGCTGGAGGGTGTTGGTCCGGCCATAGCTGACCGGGGTGTTTGCCGGGACCGACCGCACCGTCGCCACCCGGCTCTTCAGCTCCAGCACAGGGACCAGGTCGCACAGGCCCGGGTCCATGGAGGGATCCGGCAGGTGACCGTAGAGCACGATGCCGGGGCGGATCATATCCAGGTAAGTAGAGGGATAGAGCAGGGTAGCCGCGCTGTTGGCGCAGTGGCGGATCTCAAAGGTGAAGCCCAGCTCCTTCACCCGCTCGATGATCTTCAGGAAGCGGTCGAACTGCAGCATGGTGTATTCCTCGCTGCCGTCGGAATCGGAGAAATGGGTAAAGATGCCTTCCGCGTGCAGGCCGGGCAGATGGACGGCCTCATAGATCTCTGCCGCCGCCTGCTCCATGGTCTCCTCCTGGCAGAGGAAGCCCAGGCGGGTCATGCCCGTGTCGCACTGGATATGGATGTTCAGCTCTGCGCCGGTCTTGCTGACCACGGCAGAGAGCTCCCTGGCATAGCCCAGGTCATAGCAGGCCTGGGTGATATCATAGCGCACCAGCTCCGTGGCGTAGATAGAAGAGGTACAGCCTAAAATGAGGATGGGCATCTCCACGCCGGCCTCCCGCAGCTCGATGGCCTCGTCCAGGCAGGCCACACCGAGGTAGTCCGCCCCCAGCTCCTCCAGCTTCAAGGCGATGGGCACCGCCCCGTGCCCGTAGGCATCCGCCTTCACCAGACCCATAAACTTGGTCCCCTCCGGCGTCAGTCCCCGCAGGGCGCGATAGTTGCTCTCCAGGCGATCCATAAAGACCTCGGCCCAGGTCCGCTTCATCCAGGTCCGGCCGGGGTTTGACCAGGTTCGTTTCGTTTGTGCTCTCATAATAAACGATCCTTTCTCTATCTGTTCGATTGCTGTACTATAAAGGCAGAAAACTCGCATTGGATCACAGCAAAGCCATCGCTGCGGATCTCTCCCCTTTGCAGGGTCTTCTGGGCTTTATCAAACCATACAATGACCTCGGTCCCCTGGCCCGGGTCCTGTTCAGGGTCCCGGCAGCAGATGCGCAGGTGTTCGCTCTCCCCCACCTGCTCGCTGCAGGTCTCGGCGATGTAGCCGGACTCCAGGGCGGTCAAAAATATGGGCAGGGCATCCAGCGGCGACAGCCCCTCGTCGTTCAGAGGGCCGGTCTCCAGCCGCACGCCGTCGTATTCCAGGGCGGTCTGCCCTTCCCGGACCACAGCGGTGATGCCCGCCACCGCCTCCGGAGCCGTCAGGGTCAGGGTCAGGCCCTCGTCCTCCTCCTCGGTGAAGTCCACCTCATAGGAATAGACGCGCTGGCCATAGTCTGCCGTGAGCGTCATGGTGCCGGAGCACCCCGTCCGGGACAGGATCTCCGAGCGAAGGTCCAGCACCGTGTCGTTGTCGTCTGTCCCTCCTGCGCAGCCGGTGAGCAGACACAGAAGGAGCAGGGGTATCAGGCGTGTGCAAAGCTTTCTTGCACCCAAGAATGGTCCCTCCCACGCAGCGGGTCCACCGTCACGCCATCACGTCCCGGATGGCCAGGGGGATCTCCTCCAGCAGGTCCGAGGGGGTCATGCCGTATTCCCCCAGCCGGGCAGCCGCCCGGTCTCCCGCGTATCCGTGGAGCCAGACTGCCCCGGGGACAGCCTGCCTGGGCGGGATGCCTTGCCCCAGCAGGGACAGGATCATGCCCGCCAGCACATCGCCGCTGCCGCCCTTGGCCATGCCGGGGTTCCCCGTGGTGTTCACAAAGGTCTCCCCGTCGGGAAAGGCCGTGATGGTCCGGTGGCCTTTCAGCACCAGCACGCAGCCGTGCTCACGGGCAAACGCCGCTGCCGCGCCCTCCCGGTCGGGGCCAATGGCCTTCCCCTGCGTCAGCCGGAGAAATTCCCCGTCGTGAGGGGTGAGGACCGTCAGCCGACCGCGTCTGGTGTCCAGAACATCTATATGCTCCGCCACCGCGTTTATGCCGTCGGCATCCAGCACCAGGGGCTGGGTCACCCGCTCCACCAGGCGGAGGGTGCGCACATCGGTCTTTCGGCTGCGGCCCAGGCCAGGGCCGATGAGAACGGCATCGCTGCCGTTCATTTTCTCAAGCAGAACAGGAAAGGCGGGGACCGGCGACGGCATAGCCTCGGCACTCTTCACCGCGGCCACCGGCCAGATCTCCGCCGGGACGGAAAGAAAGACCAGCCCGGACCCGGTGCGGACCGCCGCCCGGGAGGCGAACACAGGCGCGCCGGTGAACCCCACGCAGCCGGCCAGGATGTGTACCTTTCCAAAGGTCCCCTTGTGTCCGTTCCGGTCCCGGACGGGCAGGCAGGTCCGTGCAAGCTCCCTCGTTACCTGTATCATAGGCTCTTTCCTCCTCTTTTCGGTGCCAAATCGACTGTCAGCAGCATTCCATCCTTGATTCTTTACTATTATAAGTTTTTTACACTTGATTTTCAACCTTTTTTATGGTAGAGTTGATGCACTGCAAAAGATGATGAAGGGGAAAATAGCGGACTGTGACCTCGCAGAGAGGGATGGTCATCGGCTGCAAGCCGTCCTGTGTGTTCCGCCGCTTGGTTCGCCCTGGAGTTTCGGCGGGGAAATACGCCGACGGATGGTCTGCCGTTATCAGACGAAGAAGTGCACGCGCTCTGCGCGTGAAGTTCGGGTGGTACCGCGGAAGACTCTTGCCTTTCGTCCCGTTTGACGGGATGTTAGGCTTTTTTTATTGCACGCACG
Organism: uncultured Ruminiclostridium sp.; assembly: GCA_964401525.1. Taxonomy (GTDB): domain Bacteria; phylum Bacillota; class Clostridia; order Oscillospirales; family Oscillospiraceae; genus Evtepia. Next base: position 652 of record CAYNZG010000173.1, on the reverse strand, counting down.
CAGAAACCATTTTTGGAGGAAGCAACATGAAAGCACAACTGGAAAGCATCAAGCAAAAAGCGCTGGCTGCTCTGGCTGAGGCCAAGCAGTCCGAGGACCTGGAAAGCCTGCGGGTCAAGTATCTGGGCAAGAAGGGCGAGCTCACCGCCGTCCTGAAGCAGATGGGCAAGCTCTCCGCCGAGGAGCGCCCCGTCATCGGCCAGCTGGCCAACGACGTGCGGGAGCTGCTCACCGCAGAGATCGAGGCCCAGAAGGCCAAGCTGGAGGAGGTCAAGCTCCAGGCCCGCCTGAAGGCCGAGGCCGTGGACGTGACCATCCCCGGCGCTGAGAAGAAGCTGGGCCACCAGCACCCCATGTACATCGCCCTGGAGGAGATCAAGGAGATCTTCGTGGGCATGGGCTTTACCATTCTGGACGGCCCCGAGGTGGAGCTGGCCTACTATAACTTTGACCGTCTGAACGCCGAGGAGGGCCACCCCTCCCGCGACTGGTCCGACACCTTCTATTTCGACAAGGACAGCCGGGTGATGCTCCGCAGCCAGACCTCTCCCATGCAGGTCCACGCCATGGAGACCAAGCCCCTGCCCATCCGCATCATCGCCCCCGGCCGCGTCTATCGCAAGGACGAGGTGGACGCCACCCACTCCCCCAT
>CAYNZG010000172.1:0-4054 GCA_964401525.1 uncultured Ruminiclostridium sp. | reverse complement strand
TCGACATCCAGGGCGTGGAGGACTTCCACGGCGAGATGGACTTCAAGGTGGCCGGCACCAAGGCCGGTATCACCGCCATCCAGATGGACATCAAGAACGACGGCCTGTCCCACGCCATCATCAAGGAAGCCCTGGAGATCACCAAGGATGCCCGCTATGCCATCCTGGACGAGATCATGCTGCCCTGCATCGCAGAGCCTCGCGCCGAGGTCAGCAAGTATGCTCCCAAGATGATCACCATGAAGATCGACCCCGACAAGATCCGCGAGGTCATCGGCAAGGGCGGCTCCGTCATCCAGAAGATCACCGCCGAGTCCGGCGCACAGATCGACATCGAGGACGACGGCACCATCCACATCGCCTCCCCCGATGCCGCCTGCTGCGACATCGCCAAGAAGATGATCGACACCATCGTCTTCGTCCCCGAGGTGGGCATGCTGTACTACGGCAAGGTAGTCCGCATCCTGACCTTCGGTGCCTTCGTGGAGCTGGCTCCCGGCAAGGACGGCATGGTCCACATCTCCAAGCTGGCTGAAAAGCGCGTGGAGAAGGTGGAAGACGTGGTCAACATCGGCGACATGGTCTGGGTCAAGGTCACCGACATCGACGAGAAGGGCCGCGTGAACCTGTCCCTGCGGGACGCACAGCGCGAGATCGCAGCCATGGAAGCCCGCGACGCCAAGCGTAAGTAACTTTAATTTCGCTTCCATCGACGCAAGATCCTTTGAGATCTTTGCCCGATAACGAAAGGTTTTATTATGCATAAACTCTGGACGGCCGCCGGTGCGGCGGCATGGGGTGCCGCTGCGCTGGGCGGCCTCCAGTCTTTTCTGTGGGAGGAGGCTCGGGTCAGGATCCAGACCCTCTGCCCCGGCGCAGCCACCGTTCTGGTGGCCGCCTTCCCCTACTACGCCGGGGATGAACCCGGCAACCTCTCCCTCTACTGCCGGGGAGAGGACTACCATCAGGTCCTGTCCCGGCGGCTGGAGCAGGTCTGCGCCGGGCTGCGGGAGCGGTATCCCGACCACACCTTCGTGGCCGGGGCGGACAACTCCCCGGTGCCGGAGCTGGCCGCCGCCGAGCTGGCGGGAGTGGGCCGACGGGGCCGCCACGGTCTGCGCATCGTGCCCCCCTACGGCTCCTATGTGTTCCTGGGCACCATCCTCACGGACCTGGCCCTGCCCTCCACCGGGCCCGGCACGGACTCCCTCTGCCCGGAGGACTGCCGCCGCTGTCAGAAGGCCTGCCCCACCGGGGCCCTGACCGACCAGGGCTGCGACGTGTCCCGCTGTCTGTCCGACTGGACCCAGCAAAAGGGCGACCTGCCCGAGGCTGTGGAGGACGAGGTCCGCAGCAGCCCGACGGTATGGGGCTGCGACCTCTGCCAGCGGGCCTGCCCCTGGAACCAGAAGGCCCAGCTCTCCACCCTGCCGGAGTTCCGGGAGAACCTCACCACCTCCTTGGCTCTGGACGACCTGGAAGGCCTGAGCAACAAGGCCTTCCGCAAGCAGTTCGCCAACAAGGCCTTCGCCTGGCGGGGCATTGCCCCCCTGAAGCGGAACCTGGAGCTGAAGGAATGAATAAACACCTCCTTTTTCTCCACACTATGTGGAAAAAGGAGGTGTTTTTCTTTGCAAGTACGCGACGTGATGAACCGGGCCCCCATCACCATCGACTCCACAGAAAGCGCGGCCCTGGCCGCCCGGCTGCTGGCCCGGCATAACGTGGGGTCTCTGCCCGTGTGCGGGGAAAACGGGCGGCTCCAGGGCATCGTCACCGACCGGGACATCATCCTCCGGTGCGTGGCCCCGGAAGAGGACCCCGCGCAGGTCCCGGTGAAGCAGATCATGACCCGGCACCCCAAATCCCTCTCCCCGGGGGATGATGTCCGTCAGGCAGCCCAGGTCATGGCCATCCAGCAGGTCCGCCGCCTGCCCGTGGTGGAGGAGGGCCGCTTGGTGGGGCTGGTCTCCCTGGGGGACCTGGCCCAGTGCGGCAAGTACGAGATGGAGGTCTCCAAGGCCTTAGCGGACATCTCAGAGCAGGTGAAGCGGCCCTGAGCTTATGCCTGCTCCACCAGCTGCCGGATCCGGCAGGCGTGGTCCCACTCCTCCTGGGCCAGCTGCAAAAAAAGCTGCCGCAGACAGGGATCCTCGGTGGCCTCCATCCCGGCCAGGTATGCGGTCACTGCCCCCTGCTCCGCGCCGAACCGCTGCCGCAGCGCTCCTAAGTAGGTGGTGGGAGGGGCGGGCTTCTCCCCCTCCGGCCAGTAGCGCACCCCGGCGATGAGGAAGTAGGCGGCGCTGAGCCGCTTGGCGTGGCCCTTCTCCTCGTTGGCCAGGGCCTGGAGCACCCGGCCCTGGGGGCTATTCACCCGGCGGGCCAGCCCCTGATACGTCCGCCAGTCGGCCAGCTCCCGGCGGATCATCTCCTGGAGCAGGGGCACGCACTCCAGGCAGTTCTCTCCCAGGACCACCGCCGGACCGGCAGGAAGATCGCTGCCCGGTCCGGGGCCCCCTGCCGACTGCCCGGCCAGAGTCTGCAGGCCCTGCGCCTCCTCGTTAGATCCCGGGTCCTGCGGAGCCGGGTCCTCCCAGAGGATGGGGCTGGCCTCCGGGTCGCTCCGGCCCTCCATCACCCGCTTCCAGACCCGCTGAAAAACCGCCTGTCTGGACTCCTCCCCTGCCTGGTCCAGGGGTGCTCTGATCTCATCCATGGTCATCCCTCCTGTTCTGTTTCCCCATCCTATGCCACAGGGTGGGGCTTTGCTTTTTCCTGCAAATAATTTCATCCGGGCACACGAATATTCTTGACAGAGGGCCTGTAGGCTATTAAAATAAAATCAGTGTAAATATGCAGTTGTGGCGGTAGCTACCCCTTCCTGGGGCAGTTCCGGGACCGCCCTTCTGCTTTCAGCAGGACCGCCCGCTGCACACCGGGCGGTCTCGTCCTGTGATTTTATACGACAATTTAGAGAATTGGAGGTGTGTCCTGACAATATGCTGTCCTATATCCTGACCGGCGTGATCGCATTCGTGGTCGCGCTTGTGATAGGCATCCCCGCAGGCATCCTGTACCGCAAGAACGTAGCGGAAAAGGAGATCATCAGTGCCGAGGAGGAGGCCAAGCGGATCATCAACGAGGCCATCAAGGGAGCCGAAAACAAAAAGCGGGAAGCCCTGGTGGAAGCCAAGGAGAAAATCCTTGCTGAACGGACCAACTACGAGAAGGAAGAAAAGGAGCGCCGCTCCGCCCTGCAAGAGCAGGAGCGCCGCCTCCAGCAGAAGGAGGAAACTCTGGAGCGCAAGACCGAAAACGTGGAGCGCAAGGAGGAGTCCTACAACGCACGGCTGGCCAACCTGGAGGAAGCCCGCAACAAGGTCGCCAAGCTCCAAGCGGAGCAGATGGAGACCCTGGAACGGATCTCCGGCTACACCGCCGAGGAAGCCAAGGCCTACCTGATCTCCAAGCTGGAGACCGAATGTACCCATGAGGCAGCCATGAAGATCAAGGAGATCGAGAGCCGCCTCAAGGAGGAGGCCGACCAGAAGGCCAAGGAGATCGTGGGGCTGGCCATCCAGCGCTGCGCCGCAGACCATGTGGCCGAGGCCACCGTCTCCGTGGTGCCCCTGCCCAACGACGAGATGAAGGGCCGGATCATCGGCCGCGAGGGCCGCAACATCCGCGCCCTGGAGGCTGCCACGGGCGTGGACCTGATTATCGACGACACGCCGGAGACCGTCATTCTTTCCGCGTACAGTCCCTTGCGGCGGCAGGTGGCCAGGATGGCCCTGGAGCGTCTGATCCAGGACGGCCGCATCCACCCGGCCCGCATTGAGGACATTGTCCAGAAATGCGAGCAGGAACTGGATACCCAGGTGCGCGAAGTGGGCGAGCAGGCCACCTTCGACGCCGGGGTGCACGGCATCCATCCGGAAATCGTCCGCCTGCTCGGGCAGTTGCGCTACCGCACCTCCTCCACCCAGAATGTGCTTCAGCATTCGCTGGAAGTTTCCGCGCTCTGCGGCATGATGGCCGCCGAGCTGGGCATGGA
>CAYNZG010000171.1:0-4056 GCA_964401525.1 uncultured Ruminiclostridium sp. | reverse complement strand
GCTGATGTGGGCCTGGAGGAAGTCGAGATCGCAGCCAACCTGGTCCAGGAGGCCGCCGATCCCAACGCCCTCATCATCTTCGGCGCGACCTTCGACGAGACCCTGGAGGACGAGATCGTGGTCACCGTCATCGCCACCGGCTTCGACGAGAAGATCATGAACAACAAGATGACCTCCTCCGCTCCCGCCGAGAAGAAGGCAAGCAAGAGCACCGGCCGCGCCGCTGCTCCCGCTGAGTCCGACGACGATCCCTACAAGGAGATCTTCAACATCTTCAACCGGGACCGCTAACGCGAAGAAAAGCAAGTACCCCTGCTGCCGCGGCAGCAGGGGTACTTTTTCGTGTTTCAGGTCGGTGGCTCACTCCACATCCAGGATGACGGTCTTCAGCCCCCGATGCATGGCGTAGGAGAGGGTGTTCAGGGTCCCGCCCCGGGGGTCTCCGTCGTAGACGGCGATGAGCAGGGCGGCGTGGTCCACCATGTAGCGGTTCCGCCGGGCCATGCACCCGGCGGTGTAGTTGTGCTGGACCATGGTCTCGAAGTTGCATTGGTCCAGCAGGGCCTCCCGCCGGAGCCGGTCCACGGCGGGCCAGCGCTTGGCCTGGTCGATGAAGGGGACGGCGGCCTCGATGGTGACCTCTGGGTGGCGGGCGCGCAGGGCCAGGACCGCTTCGCAGAAATACAGGTCCGCGCCCTGGGCCATGCCGCAGAGGAAGTGGCGGTATCCCTGCGCGTAGGCCTCGTCCAGAGCCTGGGCCAGCCGGTCCTTCAGGTCCAGGCAGCGGGGGTCGCTCTCGTTGTTCTGCCAGGGGAGCCGGGCAGGGCGGTGGCCGGAAAAACAGCAGCTGTGGGCGCGGTCCATGGGATCGCCTCCTTTTTTTCAGGTTCTTTGGTAAGAGCTTACAACGAAGATAGGGCAAAGTCAACGAAATTTGGTCGAAAGCTGTCGCGTAGTATGCATAATTTGGGGCTTGCATTTCCGGTAGAAAGCAGTATAATAGAAATTGACAACGAAATAATATGTCTTCGGGGCGGGGTGAAAGTCCCCACCGGCGGTATAGTCCGCGAGCGTCTTTCGTTTGAACGATGCTGACCCGGCGCGATTCCGGGACCGACAGTGATAGTCTGGATGGGAGAAGACGTGCTGCACGCGATTTGCGGTGTGGTGGTATTATGGGAAGCACAAAAGTCCCTCTTTTTTGTGTTGCCATTTTGCGCACCCCCAGTATGTATGCCAGCACCTGGAAGACATGGTTTTTTCGGGTGTTAGTACATATTTGGGAGTGTTTTTTTATGAACGAAAAAGTCCGCAAACTCACCGTCATGGCCATGCTGGTGGCTATCTCCATCGTCCTGGTCTACCTCATCCATTTCCCGATTTTCCCCGCCGCAGCCTTCCTGGAGTATGACCCCGCCGACATCCCCATCCTGGTGGGCACCTTCGCCTTTGGTCCTGCGGCCGGTTTCCTGCTGACCCTGGTGACCTGCGTGGTCCAGGGCGTCACCGTCAGCGCGGGCAGCGGTGCTTACGGCATCATCATGCACCTGATCTCCACCACCACCCTGGTGCTGGTGGCCGGCAACATCTACCGCATCAAGCACACCAGAGCGGGCGCCGGCATCGGCCTCGTCCTGGGCACCATCTGCTGGGGCATCGTCATGGTGATCGCCAACCACTTCATCACCCCTCTGTTCATGGGCGTGCCCGTGGAGATGGTGGATGCCATGCTCCTGCCCGTGATCCTGCCCTTCAACCTGATCAAGGCCGGGGTCAACTCTCTGATCACCTTCCTGGTCTATAAGACCATCTCCCGCCATGTGATCCACCGGGGCGAGAAGAAGGAAGCTTGAGTGCAAGGCTGTGCCAGCAGGCACGGCAGATCCAGATATTTTTAAGGAAGCGACGGGGAACGCCCGCCGCTTCCTTGCTTTTTCAGGGAAGGAGGACCGACCATGGACCGGATCATTTTTCACTGTGACCTGAACGCCTTTTATGCCTCGGTGGAACTGCTGGACCATCCCGACCTGCGGGATCGCCCCGTGGCGGTCTGCGGGGACCCGGCCGCCCGTCACGGCATCATCCTGGCCAAAAACGAACCGGCCAAGGCCCTGGGGGTGCGGACGGCGGAGACCGTCTGGCAGGCCCGGCAAAAGGCCCCGGACCTGGTCCTGCTGCCCGCCCATCACGAGGTCTACCGGGCCTATTCCAAGCGGGTGGGGGAGATCTATCAGCGGTACACGGATCTGGTGGAGCCCTTCGGCATCGACGAGAGCTGGCTGGACGTGACCGGGACCCTCCACCTGTTCGGGGGCGACCCGGAAAAGCTGGCCCATCGCATCCGGGAGGAGGTGAAGGCCGAGCTGGGCCTGACCATCTCTGTGGGGGTCTCCTTTAATAAGACCTTCGCCAAGCTGGGCAGCGACTACCGCAAGCCCGACGCGGTGACGGTCATCAGCCGGAAGAATTACCGGGCGATGGTGTGGCCCCTGCCGGTCCATGACCTGCTCTTTGTGGGGCGGTCCTCGGCCCGGGTCTTAGCGGCCCACAACATCCGCACCATCGGTGATTTGGCCGCGGCGGACCGGGAGGAGCTGTGCCGCTTGCTGGGAAAAAACGGTGGCCAGCTCCACGACGCGGCCATCGGCGCAGAGCACAGCCCCGTGCGCCCGGCAGGGAGCGAGCCGCCGCCCAAGTCCGTGGGCAACGGCCTGACCTTTCCCCGGGACCTGGTGGGGGAGGAGGAGATCCGGGCCGGGGTCCAGATGCTGGCGGAGCGGGTGGCTATGCGGCTGCGCCGCCACGGGCTGAAGTGTACCGTGGTCCAGGCCGCCATCCGTAGCCCGGATCTTCGGACGGTCAGCCGCCAGAGCCAGACCGACGGCCCCACGAACCTCTCCCGGGAGATCTTAGGCCAGTCCATGGCCCTGGTGGAGAGCTGCTGGAACTGGAACGCCCCGGTCCGGGCCATCCGCATCACAGCCTCCGGGGTCCTGCCGGAGGAGGAGGTCGGGGAGCAGTTGGACCTCTTTGCCCCCCAGGGGGCGGAAAAGCGGGGGAGACAAGAAAAGCTGGAGCGGACCATGGATGCCCTCCGGGCCCGGTACGGGGGCGAGATGATCGGCTTTGCCGCCGACCGGACCCCGGCGGCCCGGTCCCTCCGGGTGGAAGAAAAGGAACTGCTGGAGCCATAAGAAAAGGAGCGTATCATGATGACAACGAATGTGCTGCTTTGGGTCCTCATCTGGACTCTCGTGTCCTTTGCCCTCATGGGCGTGGACAAGTGGAAGGCCATCCGCGGAAGCCGCCGGATCCCGGAAAAGGTCCTCTTTTTGACGGCGATCCTGGGCGGGAGCGTGGGGGCCATCGCCGGGATGAACCTGTTCCGCCACAAGACCCTCCACCGGTCCTTCCGGTTCGGGATGCCCGCTATCCTGGTGCTCCAGGTGCTTTTGGCCCTGTGGGTGTCCTGCGGACGGCCCTTTGTTTTCTGAGGGAAGACAGCGGCAAAATATACAAGATATAGTTGAAAAACCACCCCGCAAACCACAAACTGACTACTTGACGGGACGGGGAAAGTGTGCTAAAATGCGAAATTGCGGTGAACTGTGAAAGGGCGGCGCAAAGCGCTGCTCAAAACCGCCGCAAAACTGCCGAAAGGAAGTGGAGACTGCGATGCTCAGCGACCTGAAGACCGCAAAAAAGATCACCGGAGCCAAGCAGGTCCTCCGCGCCCTGAAAAACGGCACTGCCCGCCGGGTCTACCTGGCCGACAACGCTGACCCCCGGGTCACCGAGCCCGTCGCCGACCTATGCCAGGAGCAGGGTGTGGAGACCGTCAGCGTGCCCACTATGGCAGCACTGGGAAGCGCCTGCGGCATCGCCGTGGGGAGCGCCGTGGCCGCCATCGTGGAATGAGCTTGATATTCGCCGTATGAGCTTCGGCTCCTGCGGATAGAATATAATAAAATTTGTATCATTTGAGGAAAGGAGGAACATCCATGCCTACTTTTAATCAGCTGGTTCGCAAGGGCAGAGAGCAGGCCACCTACAAGT
>CAYNZG010000170.1:0-4065 GCA_964401525.1 uncultured Ruminiclostridium sp. | reverse complement strand
GCCCTGGCCGACCTGCTCATCATCTCCCAGGTGACCGTCACCGTGGGCGATGCCATCGCCGCTGCGGTGGAGCCTGCCGCCGGTGAGAAGTGCCAGCGCTGCTGGAAGGTCCTGCCCACCGTGAGCACCGAGGGCCTGTGCCCCCGCTGCGCCAAGGTGGTCCAGAGCCTGTAACCTATATTCCTGTCAGCACGCCCCGCGGCCGGCCATAGGGTCGGCCGCGGGTTTCTATCTGTTTTAAGGAGGCGTTTTCCTTGCCCATTCCCTACTTCCTCCTGGCGGCCGTCCTGGTGGCGGCGGACCAGGTGGTGAAATATCTGGTCCGCTCCGGCATCGCCCTGGGGGAGCACCTGACCTTCCTTCCCGGGGTGCTGGACCTGACCTTCGTGCAGAACACCGGCGCGGCCTTCTCCATTTTAGAGGCCCACACCTGGCTGCTGACCCTTCTCTCCGGCATCGCGGCGGTGGTGCTGGCGGTGGTGCTGGCCCGGCGGGTCCTGCCCCACTGGTCGGCCCAGCTGGCCCTGAGCCTGCTGCTGGGGGGCGCAGTGGGCAACTTCATCGACCGGCTGCTGCTGGGCTATGTCACCGATATGTTCGCCACCACCTTCATGAACTTCCCCGTCTTCAACGTGGCGGACATCGGGGTGGTCATCGGCGGCGTGCTCCTGTGCGTCCATGTGATCTTCTTTATGAAGGACGAGAAGGAGGATGACGTATGCTCGTGACCCTGACGGTGGAGGAGACCGGCCAGCGGGCCGACCAGTTCCTGGCCCGGTCCCTGGACAATCTGACCCGCTCCGCGGCCCAGAAGCTCTTAGAGGGGGGCCATGTCCTCCGGGCGGGGAAGGCCCTGAAAAAGAACGACCGCCTCACCGCCGGGGAGGAGCTCTCCGTCCTCATCCCGGACCCCGCGGAGGTGGCGCTGCTGCCCCAGGACATCCCCCTGGACGTGATCTATGAGGACGAGGACGTGGTGGTGGTGAACAAGCCCGTGGGCATGGTGGTCCACCCGGCCCCCGGCCACCCGGACGGCACCCTGGTCAACGCCCTCATGCACCACTGCGGCGACAGCCTCTCCGGCATCAACGGCGAGCTGCGGCCGGGCATCGTCCACCGCATCGACCGGGACACCAGCGGCCTCATCATCGCCGCCAAGAACGACGCGGCCCACCTGGCCCTGGCCGAGCAGCTCCAGGACCACTCCCTCTACCGGGAGTATGAGGCGGTCATCGTGGGCGGCCTGAAGGCCGAGGAGGGCACCATCGACCTGCCCATCGCCCGCCATGCCACCGACCGGAAGAAGATGGCCATCGACCACTACCATGGCCGCCGTGCCGTCACCCACTGGACGGTCCTGGGCCGCTACCCCGGCTACACCCACGTCCAGTGCCGCCTGGAGACCGGCCGCACCCATCAGATCCGCGTCCACCTGGCCAGCCAGGGGCACCCCGTTCTGGGGGACCCCGTCTACGGCGGCCAGCGGAAGGGCTTCCCGGAGCTGGCGGGCCAGTGCCTCCATGCCCGCCGCCTGTCCTTCGTCCATCCCCGGACGGGGGAGCGGCTGACCCTGACCTGCTCCCTGCCCGACTACTTCACCGCCACCCTGGCCCGGTGCCAGCGGCTGGAACGGTGAGCGGCGCAGAAAGAGGTTGCGCTCCCTGCAAACTTATTGTATAATAGTTTCGAAGTAAGAAAGAGGGTACCCTCTTGCCTTGGGCTATAGCCCAAGGCAAAGCCCTCTCCGAACCGACAGAAAGCGAGGGAGCTTTATGAAGAAACGATTGACGAGCCTGGTCATGGCCTTGGCCCTGTGCCTGACGCTGCTGCCCACAACGGCGTGGGCGGTGGAGACTGACTATGGCGTTACTGTTTGTGGCGTAAAGATCACGTCGGAGAACGCGTCTAACATAACCGGCACCGGTATCACTGGAACGGTAAGCTACGACAGCGATACTGAAACCTTGACACTGGACGAGGCATCGCTTACCCATGCGGATAGCGCGGCCATTTCCTCGAGCCACGACTTGAAGATTCAACTTAAGGGAACAAATACCATCACCGTCAGCGGCAGTGCCGAAAAGGCCATCCATATGGAAAAAGGTGAGGATGATTACTTGTTCCTGACCATCACCGGAGATGGCAGTTTGAGCATCGGCTTTGGTTCAGGCGATAGGTCGTCGGCTTATGGTATTTATCTCCTTCAAGGTTCGGTGGACATTGAGAACGGTGCAACAGTTTCAGTCACCGCCAGCACTGCAAAGGTAGCGAGCGTTGGCATTCATGCCGACCGTCTGACGGTTTCCGACAGTACCGTTACCGCCACAGGCAGCGATACCACGAATACTGAGGACAGTTCCGTCAGCCATGGTATCAGCGTCTCTTGGATGTCCATCTCCAACAGCACAGTTGCGGCTACAGGCGGAAAGGCTGATAGCACCGCGGGTAACTGCTCTGCTGAAAGTGTCGGGATTTACACTGTCGAGGCGATTATCTCAGGCAGTACGGTCACCGCTATCGCGGACACGGCTACAGCCACGAATGGACGCTTCGCTCATAGTTTCGGTCTTGGTGGCAAGTCAGACCATCCACTGGCGATTACCGACAGTACCATTACTGCTATCAGTGATGATGCCATAAGTACGGGAACAAATAGTTTTGCTTACAGCTATGGTATTGCCTTCGAGTCAGGAACTATCACTAACAGCGAGTTGACCACTGCGTTTGGAGTAACGAGTACCACCAGGGAAATCGACAAAGGTGACTTCCAAAAAAATAGTGGGATTTCCTACACCGATGTTATCCGGAATGTAATCATGCCTGCCACGCTGAGCGATTCCAGCAGTAGGAATGGTATTATTACCATCAAGCTGATGAACGATATCACCATCGACACGACACTGCAAATCAACCGTGCCGTTACCCTCGACCTCAACGGCTATGTGCTGAAGTATGACGGCGAAACGGAGGGCAGTGTGATCCAGGTCAACAAAGGCGGCGATTTGACGCTGATTGACAGCCGCGCAAGCGACGCGACCGCAACGCACTACTTTACTGTGGACGAAGACTCCGGTTTGTGGACGCTGATAGCAGATGAGACCGAAAATGTCGTTACCGGCGGTGTCATCACCGGCGGCACCGGTAGTTTGTACTACGGAATGACTACCGGCGGTGGTGTGTATGTCGATGGCGGTCAGTTCACTATGATGGGCGGCACTATTGTGGGCTGCACAGTGACCGACAGCGGCGGCGGCGTGTATGTAGCAGATGGCCAGTTCAACCTGAATGGCGGCGCGATCGTTGGATGCCAGGCTTTTTCAGGCGCCGGAGTGTTCAATGACAGCCGGTTTATTATGGATCGTGGTACCATTGAAAGTTGCTGGTCATTGTCCAGTGGCGGCGGTGTGTGCAACACCGGTAGCTTCACAATGGCTGATGGCACGATCAAAAGCTGCGTGGCCGACTCCGACGGCGGTGGTGTGTACAACGATGGTACTTTCACCATGGAGGGCGGCAGTGCCATAGATTGCTCGGCCATCTATGGCAGCGGCGTATATAACAGCAACACCTTCAACACCAACGGCGGCACGGTCAAAGGCGAGGTATACTTGTACGGTACGGATTCTTATCCTGCTATTCTGACCCAGAGCGAGAATGCCACCAGTGCCACGGTGTTCTACGGCGGTCTGACAAATGATTTCTATTATCCCGGTACTATTGATGGCAAACTTGTGACCTTCATAGCGGATGATGAGAACCCGTATGCTTGGGAGGTCATCCACGAGAGCGGCACGGCCGTGGAACCGGATGCCCCCACGAAGTCTGGCTATACCTTCGGCGGATGGTATGAAAAGGACGCTGACGGTACGTTCAAAGCGAGCGCGTTCGATTTCACCAGCACCGCTATCACCGCCGACACCACGCTTTACGCGAAGTGGACGCAGTCCAGCTCCGGCGGCTCCTCCCGTCCCACCTACCCCGTCACCACCCCCGACACCGACAACGGCACGGTGACGGTGGATCCCAAGAACGCCAAGTCCGGCCGGACCGTGACCGTCACCGTCA
>CAYNZG010000169.1:0-4068 GCA_964401525.1 uncultured Ruminiclostridium sp. | reverse complement strand
GTCACTTCCAATGCAGCTCCAGTTCGTGGTCGGAGACCAGCAGGATGCGTTTGTTATAGTCGTTCAGCGGGGGCTGGCCGGGGCCGGCATCCAGGGAGGTCTCATAGCAGCCTTGGTAGATCAGCTCCCCCTGGCGGAACAGGAAGAGGTCCAGGCCGGTGACGAGGGAGTAGTTTTCCGACCGGGGAACGCCCAGCGCCAGGGTCTCCCCGTTCCAGGCCCCGGTGAGGTAGTAGTCCCTCCATCTGAGGAACTCCGTCATGGGGGCGGAGAAGGCATAGGTGTAGGTCCCCTGGTCCAGGGAGAACAGGTGCAGGGTCTCTGCCCCGTAAAAGAGCAGGAAGTTCTCTCCCGCGAGGGTGTCGGCGATGCCGGGGTAGACCTCCTGTTCCCAGTCGCCCTCTTCATTCTGGAAGCGGGACACCTGGTCCTCTGCCGGGATGTCCATGGTCTGCAGGACCTCCATGGTCTGCGGGTCCAGCACCAGGCAGCGGTAGTCCGACCCCAGGCAGTAGGTCAGCAGCAGGGCGGTCCCGTTGTGGTCCAGGCTCAGGTCCAGGACCTTGGCCGCCTCCGGCAGCGGGAAGACGTTGGCCAGGTCGGCGGGGTCCGGCAGGGAGACGGTCTGGCCTTCGGCAGGAAGCCCGCTCTGCTGGGGCTGGGGGAGGGGGAGCCGGTACAGACCGAAGCCGCCGGGGGTGTTGGAAAAATCGGCGGCGGTGTACTGGTCAAAGGTAAAGAAGAGGACGTTGCCTATGCTGACGGAGAGGGCGCCCACGCAGAAGGAGTCTTTCGGGTCGGTGACCTCCAAGGACAGGATCTTCCCGGTCGTGTCGGTCTCTATGATGACGGTCCACAGGGTGTCCTCCGGGATGGGGAAGGAGAAGAAGTCCCGGAGTCCCTGGTCCAGTGCCAGGGACTCCTCCTCCCAGTGGCGGAAGGTCCCTTCCAGACCATAGATATTGGCGCGCAGGGGATAGACCTCCCAATAGTCTCTCGGGGAGACGGTCTCAATATAGGTCTGCCCCCTGGGCGCACGGCTGAACACATCCTCCAGCATAGGGGCCAGAGGATACAGATCCGTCACATCCGCCGTGAGCTCCTCTAAGGTGTGGCCGCTGAAGCCATAGCTGGCGTTCATAGGGGTGCTGATATCCAGGGAGAGCGGGTCAAAGGCCGGGGCATCCGGGGACCACCGGGAGTCGAAGAGGACGGTGCTCTCCTCCGGGTGGTCCAGGGGGATGGTGAGGTCCCAGCGGAGCTGGTCGTTCAGGTGGGCCGCCTGGGTGGCCACCAGGCCCTCCGCGGCGGCGGGGTCCCCGGAGCTGGCGGCGGCGGTGACCTCCACCTGATCTCGGTCTTCGTGGAGCAGGGTCATGCCGAAGAGCCCGGCTCCGGCGGTCAGGAGCAGGCAGACGGCGAAGACAGCAAAGGCTTTTTTCATAACGGGCCTCCTTTCGGGGTCAGGGGTCGGCTTGGTCGGTGAGCTTGCCCAGGGCCTGGAAGACCCGGTCGGCCCTGTACTGATAAGCCTCCTTCACGAAGGTTATCAGGTCCTTGCCCGCCTCCTCCAGGTCCAGCATGGCGGCGTCGCCCACCAGGCGGCCCTTGTGCAGGAGCAGGGCCCGACCCAGGAAGGGAGCCACCTCCTCCAGCAGGTGGGTGGAGAGCAGGATGGTCTCGTTGGGTTCTAAGATGCCTAAGAGGACCTTGTAAAAATCCTCCCGGTTGAAGATGTCGTTTCCGGCAAAGGGCTCATCCATGAGGATGTAGTCCGCCCCCTGGGACAGGGCCAGGATGACCTCGAACTGGTTCTTCTGGCCGGTGGAGAAGGCCCCGGTCCGCTTGGTCATCGGCAGCTCGAAAAAGTCCATCAGCGCGTCGAACCGCTTGGCCCGGAAGGCGGGGAAGTGGTCGGCGTAGAACTCCCGGTGGGCCTTGGGGCTCAGGGCCGGAAAGAAAGAGTGCTCGCTGGTGGCGAAGGAGAGCTTTTCGATGTTCTTCCGGCCCAGAGGCGCGCCGTCCAGGGTGATCTCCCCCTGGTATCGGTGCAGGCCCAGGATACATTTCATCAGCGTGGTCTTGCCCGCGCCGTTTTCCCCGAACAGGCCGACGATCTCCCCGCGGGGCAGCGTGAGCGAGACGTTTTCCACGGCATTCTTCCTGCCGGGATATGATTTGGTGACATTATGCAGCGTTAACATTAACCCCACCCCCGATTCAGAATTGGCAGAAACAGATGGATCACATGGGCCCGGAGCTGGGGCCACTGGTCCGGCCGCAGGCATTGCGCCGGGGTGAACCGAATGTAGATGGCATAGAACAGGCCCGTGAGCACCGGCAGCAGGACCAGGCTCAGCAGAACGGTCAGCACCGGGATGGCCAGGCAGCGGCGGGGATACTCCCACCGGTCCGGCAGGCGGCGCATCAGGTAGCTGCTCCGGGTGCCCGAGCGGAAGCCGCTGAAGTTCACCAGGGCCAGGCAGGCCGCCCCCAGAGCCAGCAGCAGGAAGGGGAAAAAGACCGGCTGAGAGAACACGTTGGTGACATAGCCGTGGGCCCCGATGAGGTCGGCGAAGTAGGTCATCTGTGCCCCCGGCTCCAGGGGGCTTTTCCCGGGGACCCCGGAGTAGAGCAGCTTCCGGGCCAGGCTGAACTGGGAGAGAAACAGGCAGAGGCTCAGCAGAGCTGCGGCCCCGATGCCACCCAGACAGAGGGCCAGATGCCGCCGGGGCGCGGCCCACGGGGGGATCAGATCAGTCAGACGATAGCGTTTCATGGTAGTCCTCCTCCTTTTCCAGAGACAGGGCGCAGGACAGGGCCACGGCGGTGATGACCAGGGCGACCAGGCTCAGGATGAGATCCATGGTGCCATAGCCCATGGGCTGCACGAAGGCGGCGACGGTGAGGCACCCCAGCACGGGAAAGGCGATGGGCTTGTGCTGGCGGCGGAGCTGGGCCGAGGAGCAGGCCCCGGTGCAGGCCAGGCAGACCGCCAGGATCAGGTCCCGGGCCAGGCGGCTGGTCTCCTCCATGGGCAGGAAGCTGTGGAGCAGGGGATCCCGCCAGCTGGCCAGGTAGAGGGTCTGGGGGCCGAGGGTCCCGCCCTGCTGCCGGTAGAGCCAGCAGCAGCCCAAGAGGGTGACCACCTGGACCGCCCAGAACAGCAGCCAGGCCAGCAGATCATAGACCGCCTGGCAGACCAGGATCTGCCGGGGCGGGACGGACAGCCGGTCCAGGGTGTAGCGGAGGCGGTGCTTGCCCTTGCTCCGGTCCGTCAGCAGCAGGACGCAGAGCAGGACGAAGGCCGCCAGGAGCACCAGCCGCAGGGGCGTGCCGCAGGCCAGGAGGCAGTCCTCCAGGGTGTTGGCGGCGGGATCAGGGGCCAGGCCTAGGAACAGGCCCAGCTGCAGGGCGCACAGGGCGGCCAGCAGGAGCAGCACTTTCCAGGCCGAGTGGCCCAGGAAGAGCAGAAAGAGCGAAACGGACTTTTTCATTGGGGTCCTCCTTCCTCCCAGAGGGCATCCAGCAGGGCCAGGGCCTCGGCTTTGGTGACACCCATCTGTTTCATGGCGGATATCATGGTCTGGGCATCGCTGCGCAGCAGCTGGGCCCGGACCTTGCTGCGGGCGGCTTCGTCGGCCACCACCCGGCTCTTGGCGCCGGTGTGGGACTCCACCAGCCCCTCCTCCTCCAGCAGGCGGTAGGCCTTCTGGACGGTGTTGGGGTTGACACCCAGCAGGGCGGAGACCACCCGGCGGGAGGGAAGCTCCTCCCCGTGGGCGATGGTCCCCCCGGCGATGCCCTGCTTCACATGGCGGAGGATCTGCAGGTAGATGGGGCTGCCGTCCTCCAGGATCAGGTTGTCAAAGGTCAGCAAGGGATCCTCCCCCTCCTTTCTAAAAGTGTATCATTCGAATAATACGGTTTCTAACTGTATTATATAAATAACACGGTCATATGTCAAGAAAAAAAGAGCGCGAGACAGAAGGTTCTGTCACGCGCTCGCGTTTGTAGGACGGTGCCTCCCGGCTGGGGCCCCCTTTTCTCCGGAGAAAAGGGGGGAAA
>CAYNZG010000168.1:0-4080 GCA_964401525.1 uncultured Ruminiclostridium sp. | reverse complement strand
GGCTCTCCCCAGGCTCAGCGGGTCATGATCGCCCGTCAGGGCGACATCGAGGGCAAGAAGCTCCTGGCCAAGCGCATCGCCCATGTGACCGAAGACTGATCGTTATCCCACATCCGCTCTTTCCCTGTCCGCCGCCTCCAAGCGGGGTGGCGGGCAGGGGAGAGACCCATCCATAGAAACAGGAGGACCGACCTATGACTGCTCAACGACTGGAAGAACTGCTGGACCAACTGGTCCGCCCGGCCCTGCGCGCCCACGGCGGCGACGCGGAATTGGTGGGCTTTGACGACGGCGTCCTGCGCCTTCGTATGCTGGGGCAGTGCGCCGGATGTCCCGGGGCTACCCTGACCAACGAGACCCTCATCGAGGGGCAGCTGATGCCCATCCTGCCCGACCTGAAGCAGGTGGTGTTGGTCCACCATGTTGACGATTCCCTGCTGGACGTGGCCCGCTCGCTCATGACGCGCAGCCGCACCGGCAGCTAAGAAGGAGGCGTTCCCATGCATTGGAACACTTGGTATCAAGAGCATCTCTGCACCCCGCAGGAGGCCGTGCAGAAGATCCGGTCCGGCCACCGGGTGGTGGTGGCCCACGCCTGCGGTGAGCCGTCCGTGCTCCTGGACGCGATGGTAGCCAACGCCGCCCAGTATGAAAAGGTGGAGATCATCCACATGGTCGCCATGGGCAAGGCGGAGTACTGCCAGCCCCAGTACGACAAGCACTTCCACCACAACGCATTTTTCCTGGGGGGCAGCACCCGGACCGCTGCCGCCGAGGGCCGTGCGGACTTCACCCCGGTCTATTTTTCCGAGATCCCTGACATCCTAAAGGAGGAGCTGCGCCCCAACGTGACCCTGCTCCAGGTCTCTCCGCCTGACGACCACGGCTATTGCAGCCTGGGGGTCTCCGTGGATTACACCAAGGGCGCGGCCCAGCAGGCGGACCTGGTCATCGCCCAGGTGAACCGCTTCATGCCCCGGACCCTGGGGGACAGCTTCCTCCATGTGACCGACATCGACTGCTTCGTGGAGGCGGATACCCCCGTCATCGAGCTGGCCCCGCCCAAGATCACCGAGGTGGAGCGGGCCATCGGCCAGAACGTGGCGGAGCTCATCTGGGACGGAGACACCCTCCAGCTGGGCATCGGTGCAATCCCCGATGCCGTGCTGCTCTTCCTGAAGGAGAAGCACGACTTGGGCATCCACACGGAGATGTTCTCCGACGGGGTGGTGGAGCTGGTGGAGGCCGGGGTCATCACCAACCGGAAAAAGACCCTCCACCGGGGGCAGAGCGTGGCTACCTTCCTGATGGGCACCCGCCGCCTCTATGACTACGTGGACAACAACCCCGCCGTGGCCATGTATCCGGTGGACTATGTCAACGATCCCCATGTCATCGGGCAGAACGACAACCTGGTGTCCATCAACTCCTGCGTCCAGATCGACATCATGGGGCAGGTAGTCTCCACCTCCGCCGGACTGCGCCAGATCTCCGGCGTGGGCGGCCAGGTGGACTTCGTTCGCGGGGCCAATCTCTCCAGGGGCGGCCGGGCCATCATGGCCATGCCCTCCACCACTGGAAAGGGAAAGATCTCCAAGATCGTCCCCTTCCTGGACCCAGGCTCTGCGGTCACGACCTCCCGCAACGACGTGAACTATGTGGTCACCGAGTATGGCATCGCCCAGCTCCGGGGCAAGTCCCTGCGGCAGCGGGCCGAGGCCCTTATCGACATTGCCCATCCGGATTTCCGGGCAGAGCTGCGGGCGGAGTTCCGCCGCCGCTATCCCCGGGACTACTGATCCTTTGCAGGAACGGATGCAAAAAAAGCAGGTGGCTCCGACCACCTACTTTTTGCGCCCATTTTTCCCAAATTTTGATAAAAATGAAAGGAGTCTTGCATCATGACACGATTCTCTGTGAAGCCTGCCATCCAGCTCTGCCAGACCGTGCGGGAATTTGCAGCAGCGGTGGAGCTGGGTCCCAGGGACTTGCTTTTCACCAATGACTTCCTCTATGATCCCTATTTTGCCCCGCTGGACCTGCCCTGCCCGGTTCTCTTCCAGGAGAAGTACGGCTTGGGCGAGCCCACGGACGAGATGGTGGAAGCCATCTACCGGGATATGCCCAAGGATGTGGAGCGGATCGTCGCCGTGGGCGGCGGCACCGTCCTGGACGTGGCCAAGATTCTGGCTCTGCGCCATGTGAGCCCTGTCCTGGACCTCTATGACGGCAAGCTCCCCCTGGTCAAGGGGAAGGAGCTGATCCTGGTGCCCACCACCTGCGGCACCGGCACCGAGGTGACCAACATCTCCATCCTGGCCCTCCTCAGCCGACGCACGAAGAAGGGCCTCACCGGGGACTGCATGTTTGCCGACCAGGCCGTCCTCATTCCCGAGCTGCTGCAGGGGCTGCCCTTTCAGTTCTTCGCCACCAGCTCCATCGATGCCCTCATCCACGCCATCGAATCCAGCCTGTCGCCCAAGGCCAACGCCCTGACGGAGCTGTTCGGCTACAAGGCCATCGAAATGATCTTGCAGGGCTACCAGCACCTCCGTGACCACGGCCCGGAGGCCCGCATGGAGCTGTTAGGAGACTTCCTCCTGGCCAGCAACTATGCCGGGATCGCCTTCGGCAACGCCGGGTGTGCTGCCGTCCATGCCCTGGCCTACCCCCTGGGGGCGGCCTACCATGTGCCCCATGGGGAGTCCAACTACGCGGTCTTCACCGGGGTCATGAACCAGTACATGACCCAGCGCACCGACGGAGCCATAGAAAAGCTGAACCGCTTCATGGCGGACCTCCTAGGCTGCCCGGTGGCCCAGGTCTACACGGCCCTGGAGGACCTGCTGAACTGCCTGCTGCCCAAGAAGCCCCTGCGGGAATACGGCATGACCGAGGAGGAGATCGAGACCTTTGCTGACTCCGTGGTGGAGAACCAGCAGCGGCTGCTGGCCAACAACTTCGTGCCCCTGACCCGGGACCAGATCCGGGACATCTACCGGGCTGTGTTCTGAATCAAATCGAAAAGAAAGGTTGACTGCTATGATGCTGCGTACTGCTATGCCTGAGATCGTGACGGAGACTCTGCCCGGTCCCAAGGCCAAAGAGATCATTGACCGCCGCGCCGCCGCCGTGCCCGGTGCCATCCGCTGCGCCTATCCCGTTGCCATCGCCCGGGGCGAGGGCGCGATGATCGAGGATGTGGACGGCAACCGCTTCCTGGACTGGATCGGCGGGGTGGGCGTGCTGAACATCGGCTTCTCCCACCCTGAGATCGTGGAGGCGGTCAAAGCCCAGGCGGACAAGTACTTCCACGGGATGTTCAACGTGGTGACCCACGAGGGCTATGTGGCCCTGGCGGAGAAGCTGGCCCAGATCGTCCCGGTGCAGGGAGAGCGCAAAAAAGTGTTCTTTGCCAACTCCGGCGCGGAGGCGGATGAGAACGCCGTCAAGGTGGCCCGGGCCTACACCGGCCGCCCCAACATCATCACCATGACGGGGGCCTTCCACGGCCGCACCATGCTCACCATGACCATGACCGCCAAAAAGGCCTACACCACCGGGATGGGCCCTCTGTTCAACGGGGTCTTCCGGGCCAGGTTCCCCTACCTCTACCGGGACGACCGGACCGAGGCAGCGGCCATTCAGGCCTCTGTGGACAGCATCCACGACCTCTTTGAGGAGGCCTGCCAGCCCGACACGGTGGCCGCCATCATCCTGGAGCCCCTCCAGGGGGAGGGAGGGTTCATCCCGGCCCCCATTCCCTTTGTCCAGGCGCTGCGGAAGCTCTGCGATGACCACGGCATCCTGCTGATCGCCGACGAGGTCCAGAGCGGCTTCTGCCGCACCGGCAGACTGTTCGCCTCCGAGTATTGGGCAGAGGCCGGGTGCGCCCCCGACATTCTGACCACCGCCAAGTCCATCGCCGCGGGTATGCCCATCAGTGCCATCGTGGCCCGGGCCGAGATCATGGACGCAATACCCGGCTGCACGGTGGGACGTAACTGCTGCGGCAACCCCCTGGCGTGCGCCGCCGGTCTGAAGACCATCGCGATCATGGAGCGGGATGATCTGGCCGCC